>DEIT01000087.1:26551-31269 GCA_002352635.1 Hyphomicrobiaceae bacterium UBA2767
CTCATGGCAGCTGGTCTAGCCGGCCAATCCAGGTCAGAGTCTTGAGTCGGCTTTTGTTTCAAATAAGAGGCCGTCAAAATGCCAGTTCGTGGCGCTTGGCGGACATTATTTGTCAAAGTCGAGCTTACTCTGCTTCGCTACCAACCAACATCAACCAGGCCTCTCTTGCGCTGCCCGTCATAAGCCAGTAGAGGCCGAATATGGCTCCCGCAAAAATTGATGCGAGCGCGATGAAAGGCGACATGGCAAGTGTAGAGACACCTGATATGCCCTGTCCGATCGTGCAACCAAGCGCCGTGACACCACCGGCACCCATGGCTGCTGATCCCAACAGATGGCGTTTCATGCCCTGCACGTCGTCAAAACCTTCCCAGCGAAACTCGCGCTTGTAGATTGCAACGCCAAATGCCCCCGCGATCGTCCCGATAACCACGGCAACGCTGAAGGTCAGCGCGCTGCCGGTGAAGGTCATCAGCCAGACAAGAGTTTCGCCAAGCGGCAGCACATATGTGAGGGACTGTACCCGGACAGGATCAAACGGGTCGGCGCCAAAGGTGCCGGTCACATAAAATCCTCCGGCGACCGCCATGCCGATTAGAGCGCCAGCGGCAATATCACGGTTGCTGCGGCGGAACTGCCTGTCACTGAAACAGTAAGCAATCAGTCCTCCTCCAATCAAAAGCCCCGCCGGCAACCAAAGCGCGTCGGCGTGAATTCCGGTAATGCCCGAAAGGACATCAGGGATCCCCTGTCCGCCAATGGGTGTCAGGTCCACGGTGAGCGAATCAATGAGGTTCGTTTTCAGGAGCGATGTGAGTCCGCGGGCCGTCATGTAGCCGGACATGCCCAAAACGAGAAAATTGAACAGCGCCTTGAGATCTCCACCGGCCATGCGAACCAGCACGCCATAGCCGCAGGTGCCGACCATCGACATTCCCACCCCGAACAGAGTGCCGCCGGCAATTGCACCGATCACACCAAACTCAGGTTGCAGATAGAAGACTTCACCAATGCGCGCGATCCCCGCGTTGTGCATGATCTGAACGCTGATCATGGCAACGGCTATTGCCAGCGCCCAGGCTCTGATCCGAAGGGTTTTTCCAGCCAGTACCAACTCTTCGACAGCGCCAAATGTACAAAAGCGAGCGCCCCGAGCTGTCGCACCCATGATCAAACCAAGCAGAAAGCCCGCAAGGACCAGAATCGTCGGTGTTGTCAGAGCGCCCATGCATAACCCGGTCAGCGCCCGCGACGGGTTGGTTCAGTTTACCGTCAGGAGCATTCAGCGGTATCTTTGCAATAGAGATCATAAAGCACCGCGATCACTTTTTCGGCTTCTTTGCTCGCCAGGGAATAATAGATGGTTTTGCCTTCGCGACGCGTCTGCACGAGCCGGTCGGCGCGTAATCTTGCGAGCTGTTGCGAGACGGTTGGCTGGCGCATTTCGAGAAATGCCTCCAACTCACCGACCGACTTTTCACCCTCCACCAGCATGCACAAGATCATGAGGCGCGCCTCATGGGCCAGCGCGCGCAGAAGGTCGCTCGCTGACTTTGCGCTGTCGGCCATCGATTGATAGTCACCAGCCTCCAGGGTGATGGCTGTGTTTGACATATTACCCCCTGATTCCTGCTTTTTTTGGCGTTTTGGAAGGTTCCTTTATCGCGGAACCAGTGCGCGTCTTAAGCTCGTTTTCGTCGCCCATTTTCGCAATAAGCCGTTGCAGAAGGCCCCAGAAAAAGTCCTCTCCGGGATACCCGCTTATTCGGCCAATTTCCCGTCCCCCGTCAACCAACACGAATGTTGGCGTGAACACCAACCCCCGAATGAACTGAAGGTTATGGGGCAGTGGATCATGTATGTCGACCCGTCTTAAAGGCGCAATCCGTCCCTCGACCGTCTTACTGTATACGATGCCGACCTCGGCATCCCACGCTTCGCACCATTCGCATCCCACCTGTTCAACCACAACGAGTTCAGCTGCTGGCGCACGCGTCGGCAGCCAGAGAAGCGTCAACACCGCACATACGCACATGAGTCGCGATCGGATCATCGGTTGATTATATATGGAATTTTTCATATTAAATATATTGAATATGAAATTGTTCATCGCAGGATCCCGCCTTGAATTTCGATATTGGTCTAGGGGGTGCATTCATCGGAGGGCTCCTGTCCTTTGCTTCCCCTTGCGTCCTGCCGTTGGTGCCTCCGTATCTGTGCTATCTGGCTGGTGTCAGCATTGATCAGCTGAAAGGCGATGAAGTGATGCCCGGGTCAGGGCGTCGTGTCCTGTTTTCCGCTTTTGCCTTCGTCATTGGCTTCACCATTATCTTTGTATCTTTCGGCGCCAGCGCAACTGCACTGGGTCGGGTGGTTCAGGACTATCTCGACTGGCTGTCAGTCGCTGCCGGTATTGCCATCATTGTTATGGGTTTGCATTTCCTGGGCCTGTTGCGCATCAACCTGTTGTACCGCGACGTGCGTGTCGATGTTGCACGCAAACCGGCAGGTGTAGTTGGCGCGTTCGTCATGGGACTGGCCTTTGCCTTTGGCTGGACACCTTGCGTGGGACCGGTGCTGGCGGCCATCCTGGTCACTGCGGGCGGACAGGAGGATATTGCCGGTGGTGTTCAGCTGCTTTCCGCCTATTCACTCGGCATCGGCGTGCCGTTTCTCATCGCCGCCGCATTTGCCAAACCCTTCATGAAGTTCATGTCCCGATTTCGCCGGCACATGGGCATAGTAGAGAAAGTTATGGGTGGATTTCTCGTTGTCACGGGAATCCTTTTCATAACTGGCGGAATGAACAAGATCGCATTCCTGATGCTTGAATACATTCCGGTCCTTGGGCGAGTGGGTTGAAATTCTGCCGAATTTTCGCGCTTCTGCAATGAGTTATTCAAATATTCGCATATGACTATTGATTTTGCCGATTGTCTCTGGCAGGCTTTGGCTATCACAAATGGGATTGGACCGGCTCGCAGCCAACCGATCTCCGATGGGTCTCAAGGGAGGGGGACACCAGCATGAAAACAGCAGATAGCATTATTGCGGCCTGCGCTGTGTCGCTGATCGTTCTTACGGTTGGCTCTACGGCGACTGTAGCCCTGTCGCCGGATGATGTGAAAATCGACGATCGCAAGGTCACGATTTCACTCACAGAAAAAGGCGGCAACGCAGAAGAAGGCAAGAAATGGTTCGCCGATCGGAAACTCGGCAACTGCCTAGCTTGCCATGCCAACAAAGACATGACGAGCAAACCGTTCCATGGCGAGGTGGGTCCGCCTCTTGACGGTGTGGCCGGGCGGTATTCGCACGAAGAACTGAGGGCGATCATCGTCAATTCCAAGGCCGTGTTCGGCGGTGAAACGATTATGCCCGGATTTTATGTGCTGAAGACCGGAGCTCGGACACAAAAGAAATTTCAGGGCAAGACGATCCTTAACGGACAGCAGATCGAAGACATCATTGCCTATCTTCAGACCCTGAAGGAGTGAGGAAACACCGATGAGACTAATTAACAGACGCGAAACGCTGGTGCTTGCCGGCGCTGCAGGAGCCGCATTCATGCTGGCACCCCACGCTGCTTTCTCAGCAGCCGGGGATGCTCAGGCGCTCGTCACGAAGTTCACCGGCGGGAAGACGGCCAGTGACGGAAAAGTGACGCTGCAGATGCCGGAAATCGCCGAGAATGGGAACACCGTTCCCCTGACTGTCTCCATCGACAGTCCAATGACCAAGGACAATTACGTGAAGCGCGTCCTGATCGTGGCGGAAGGCAATCCCCGCCCTGAGGTCGCCACGTTCAATTTCTCGCCCATGAGTGGAACGGCTGAGGCGTCAACCCGTATGCGGTTGGCTAAGACCCAAAATGTCGTTGCGGTTGCGGAGATGTCCGACGGATCATTCCACAAGGTGAAGCGCCAGGTGAAGGTCACCATCGGCGGCTGTGGCGGCTAGCCGGTTTCGAGGAGCAAAAACAAATGGCAGGAAAAACCAAACCACGCGTCAAGGTCCCGAAAACCGCGGCCAAAGGTGATGTCGTCACCATTAAGACGCTGATCTCACACAAGATGGAAACCGGACTTCGCAAGGACAAGAAGACGGGCAAGGTCGTTCCGCGAAATATCATCAAAAAATTCCTTGTGAAGTTTGACGGTGAGGACGTGTTTTCCGTTGATATCGATCCGGCGATCTCCGCCAATCCCTACTTCCAGTTCACAATGAAGGCTGAGAAGACCGGCGAGTTCGAATTCGTGTGGATCGACGACAAGGGCGAGACATTTTCCAAGAAATCAAAATTGACAGTGAACTGACGCAAGAACCGTAAAAACGGCTTGCGTCCACTGCAGCGAGGAACGCGCAATGAAGGCAACATTGAAAATAGGCCTCCTGGCCACGGCGGTAGCTGGCAGCATCGCTCTCGTCGGCGTCGCCAACTCTCAGGATTCACTCCCGCAGGGCGTTACCACCATTAAGGTTGCGCCTCCGTCAAAGGATCATCCACTGACCGAGCTCTATTCAGGCTGGCATTTCCGCTCTCCGGAGACCCAGGCCCTGCAGCAGGATGACTTCGACAATCCCGGATTCCTCTGGGTTGAGAGGGGTGAAGAGCTTTGGAAAAAGGTTGACGGCGAGGCAGGAAAATCATGCGCCTCATGTCACAATGATGCGAGCAAGTCGATGAAAGGTGTCGGCTCTCAGATGCCCAAATGGGA
>DEIT01000087.1:31333-49285 GCA_002352635.1 Hyphomicrobiaceae bacterium UBA2767
ATGCTGTCGATGACGTCCTACATCCGCAATCAATCCCGTGGCATGCCCGTGAATGTGCAGGTTGACGGACCAATGAAGGAGTGGGCCGACAAGGGCAAGAAGCTCTACTACACGCGCGTTGGTCAGCTCGACATGTCATGTGCGAATTGCCATGAGGCGAACTACGGGAAATATATCCGTGCTGACCATCTGAGCCAGGGGCAGTCAAATGGTTTCCCGCTGTACCGGCTGAAATGGCAGAAGCTCGGCTCACTGCACCGCCGTTTCAGCGGTTGCATGAAGAATATCCGCGCGGTGCCGTATAAGCGCGGGTCGGATGAGTTTGTCGCGCTTGAGATCTATCTTGCACACCGTGGCAAGGGCTTGCAGGTCGAGACACCCGCGGTGCGGCAGTAGCCGTCAGACACGAGCACGCGTACCCTTTGGGTGCCGAACCGGTCAGGGAGATGCATCCCTGACCGCGAGGGTGACCGTGCGACAAAGAGCAAATTGGCGTGAGGGCGTTCAGAGGAGTGGCGAATGATATCCCGTCGCGAGTTCATGCAGGTCGTCGCGGCCGCGGGCGCCATCTATGGCACGTCCGCGCCGTGGGCCCAGCTCTCCGCCCAGCAGAAAATCACGCAGGATGATCTGCTGGCATTCAAGCCTTTTGGCAATGTTACGATAGCCCATCTGACGGACATTCATGCTCAGTTGAAACCGATCTGGTTTCGTGAACCCTCCATCAATCTTGGCGTAGGGGCGGCGGAAGGGAAACCACCGCATATTACCGGGAACGACTTTCTCAAATACTACAACATCACGCCGGGGTCGCCCGAGGCCTACGCGCTTTCTTCGGAGGGGTTTGTCGCCCTTGCTGAACAGTATGGCCGGATGGGTGGTGTCGATCGAATTGCCACCGTCCTGAAACACATCCGAAGCGATCGCCCGGACAATACTTTGTTCCTCGATGGCGGCGATACCTGGCAGGGCAGCTATACATCCCTACAGACTAGGGGCGCCGATATGGTCGAGGTCATGAATGCGCTAAAACCTGACGCCATGACCGGCCATTGGGAGTTCACGCTCGGCGCCGACCGGGTGAAGGAGATTGTCGACGAACTCCCGTTTTCTTTCCTCGGTGCGAATATCTTCGACACTGAATGGAATGAACCGGCGTTTGACGCCGTGAAAATGTTCGAGCGCGGGGGTGTAAAGATCGCCGTGATCGGACAGGCTTTTCCCTACACACCGATCGCCAATCCGCGATGGATGATACCGAACTGGTCGTTCGGCATTCGCGAGGAGGAATTGGCCAAACATGTGGCGGCGGCCCGGGCCAAGGGCGCGGAGCTGGTAATTCTGCTGTCGCACAACGGCTTTGACGTCGACCGCAAGGTCGCCTCCAGGATCAGCGGTATCGATGTCATCCTGTGTGGCCATACGCACGACGCGCTGCCAACGCCACTCAAGGTCGGCAATACCCTTCTGGTGGCGTCAGGCTCAAGCGGCAAGTTCGTGTCCCGCCTGGACATCGATGTCAGCGGCGGACGGGTTCGCGACTATCGATACCGTCTCATTCCGATATTCGCGGACGTGATCAAACCCGACCCGGAAGTGGGGAACCTTATTGACGAGGTGCGCAAGCCCCACAGGGAGGAATTGAAACGGGTCATCGGGAAAACCGACACCCTGCTCTTCCGGCGGGGTAACTTCAACGGCACCATCGATGATCTGATTTGTCAGGCACTGCTGGAAGAGCGTGATGCGGAAATCGCACTCTCACCGGGTTTCCGCTGGGGCCCGAGCTTGCTGCCGGGACAGGAAATCACGGTGGAGGATCTCTATAATGCCTGCGCCATGACATACCCGACCGCCTATCGGAACACCATGACGGGCAAGTTCCTGAAAGAGGTTCTGGAAGATGTCGCGGACAATCTCTTCAACCCCGACCCCTATTACCAGCAAGGCGGAGACATGGTCCGCGTCGGCGGACTTGGCTACACGATTGACCCGGCAAAGCCCATCGGGCAGCGCATCTCCAACATGACCCTGCTCAAGGAAAACTCGCCGATCGACCCGACGCGTGAATACGTCGTGGCGGGTTGGGCGAGTATCAATCAGAATGCCGAGGGACCGGCCATCTGGGAGGTTGTCGAGACCTATCTCAAGGCGCATTCACCCGTGCGCGTTACCCCGAATGATGCGGTCAAGGTCGTTGGGGTCTAGCCAGCAGCCCACATCTAATATATTCGATTTTGGGAATATAATTGGTCCTTACGGAGGAAACTGATGGAGCAATCGTCAGAAAAGGCGATGGTATCACGGCGCGGATTGCTGAAGTCGGTTGCCGCGGGAGGCGGTGCTCTCGCCGCGGGGTCATTGGGGGTTCATGCGATGGGCAACATGGAAAACCTGCCGCCCAACGTCGCAGACTGGTCGAAGATACTCGGCGAAGGCGTCGACGCAAGGCCCTACGGGACACCTTCGGAGCACGAGAAGGACGTCGTGCGACGCCATGTTCGCTGGTTGACCGCATCGACTGAAAGTTCAATCAATTTCACACCGCTCCACGACTTGGAGGGCATTATCACGCCGAATGGTCTGTGTTTCGAGCGCCACCATGCTGGCGCCGCCGAAGTTAATCCGCACGATTATCGTCTGATGATAAACGGTCTTGTCGACAAGCCGTTGATCTTCACCCTTGAGGACATCAAGAGGTTTCCGCGAACCAACAGGATCTTCTTCCTCGAATGTTCGGCCAATTCCGGCATGGAGTGGCGCGGCGCCCAGCTCAATGGCTGCCAGTTCACCCAGGGCATGATCCATTGCGTTGAGTATACGGGCGTGCCGTTGAAGCTCATCCTTGAGGAGGCCGGGCTCAAACCGAACGCGAAGTGGTTGATGCCGGAAGGCGGTGACGCCGCTGGTATGAACCGTTCGCTTCCCATCCACAAGGCGCTGGATGACTGTCTCGTCGCCTTCAAGATGAATGGCGAAGCGCTGCGGCCGGAGCATGGGTATCCGGTCCGCCTTGTCGTGCCCGGCTGGGAAGGGAGTATGTGGGTGAAGTGGCTGCGCCGCATCGAGGTTGGCGACATGCCCTGGCATACGCGCGAGGAGTCTTCGAAATACACCGACCTCATGGAGAACGGTAAGTCACGCCGGTTCACATGGGTCATGGATTGCAAGTCCGTCATTACAAACCCGAGCCCACAGTCGCCGATCACCCATGGAAAGGGACACACGGTCCTCAGCGGTCTGGCGTGGTCGGGCCATGGAACGATCGACCGGGTGGATATCACGCTGGACGGCGGAAAGAACTGGCGCACGGCACGTATTGACGGCCCCAGCCTGCCAAAGGCGCTTCATCGCTTCTACTATGATTTCGAATGGGATGGGTCCCCGCTGTTGATGCAGTCGCGTGCGATCGACTCCTCAGGGTATGTCCAACCGACGAAAAACGAGCTGCGCGCCGTGCGTGGCATAAACTCAACCTATCACAACAACGGCATTCAGACCTGGCACGTTATGAAAAACGGCGAGATTGAAAATGTTGAAATTTCCTAGGCTCGCTATCGCACCAATCGCTTGCGCGCTTTGGGCTGTGCCCGCTGATGCGGGAAAACTCAATCTCGGCCGGGAAGCCAAACCTGTGGAGGTGAGGGCATGGGATATAGACGTCAGGCCCGACGGCCAGGGACTTCCCGACGGCAAGGGAACCGTTTCACAGGGTGACGCTCTTTTTCAGGAACGCTGCAGTGCCTGCCACGGTGCGTTCGGGGAGGGGATTGACCGCTGGCCGGTGCTTGCAGGCGGCCGGAATTCTCTGAAGTCGGAGCGACCTGAAAAAACCATCGGCTCCTACTGGCCCTATCTCTCAACGGCTTACGACTATATCTATCGGGCAATGCCATACGGAGATGCGCAATCCCTCACGCACGACGAGACCTACGCCATCTTGGCCTACCTGCTTCACATGAACGACCTGGTGGGCAAGAAATTCGAACTCAACAAATCGAATTTCACATCGATACGATTGCCGAACGAAAAAAACTTTATCGACGACCCGCGTCCCGATATGCCCGGGCGGAACATGGCAACTATTTGCATGACGAACTGCAAATCTGATGTGAAGATCACGAGAAGGGCTGCCATCATCGATGTCACTCCGACGGATGAGAAAAATCCGTCTGCCAGTATTGATTGACCAAGGAAAGCAGGAACCAAGGGTATCAACCAGGAAGGGAAAGCCATGCTTGATCGCCGCAGATTCAACATCGCAACCGTCGCGTTTGCGACATCGGTCTCCGCTCCCTGGGCGTTTGCGCTGGCAAAGGGTCCCGACGTCAATGATGACGGGCTGCATGTACAGCCGTGGTTTCTGCAGTCGTTCCTGGACCTTCGCGAGGATCACCAGGAAGCAAAAGATGCCGGCAAGCGGTTCGTAATCATTTGGGAGCAGAAGGGGTGCCCGTATTGCCGTGAGATGCATGCCGTCAATTTCCAGAAGAAGCAGATTGTCGAGTTCATCACCTCTCGTTTCAACGTCTTGCAACTGAATATGTGGGGCGCGCGCAAGGTTACTGATTTTGACGGTGAAGAGCTGGAGGAGCGCCAGCTGGCGCGCAAATGGGCCATCAACTTCACGCCAACAACCGTTTTCTTTGGGTCCGATGCAGCCGCGGGCAAGTCGGGAAAGGCACTCGAGGTCGCGCGGATGCCGGGCTATTTCAAACCCTTCCATTTTTTCTCGATGTATGAGTTTGTCGACCAGGATGCCTACAAATCAAAGGGATTCCAACGCTACCTTCAGGACAAGTTCAAGGATCTTGAGGCCAAGGGCATCAAGCCCAAAGTTTGGTAGGTCCGCCATGCTGCGTCATAGTTTGAGAATGGTAGCAACTTGCCTCCTGTTGCTATGCATCGTGCCCGCATCCGCCGCGACCAAACTGATCGAATTGGAAATCAGCAGCAGGATCGCGCTTGGTGATCTCGTGATCCCGGATGGCGCTTCATTGGCGAACGGCGTGGTGGTGCTGACCCACGGCACGCTGGCTCACAAGGATATGGAGTTAATAGAGGCTCTGCAAAATGCTCTTGCCGAGCGCGGGGTGGTGACGCTTGCCCATACTTTGACGCTCGGTCAGGACAAGCGCGAGGGCATGTATGATTGCGCGCAACCGCATGTCCATGCCCATGAAGACGCGGTCGCAGAAATTAGTGCCTGGATCTCTTGGCTCAAGCAGAACGGTGCGGGCAAGGTGACTGCACTTGGCCACAGTCGCGGCGGCAATCAGGTGGCGTGGTTTGTGGTCGAAAAGGGAGGCGTCGACAAAGTCGTCCTTATGGCGCCCGCAACAGGGACATCACCGCAACGGGCTGCGGAGACATATAAAGGCCGCTTCACAGCGGACTTGAAACCTGTGCTCGACAAGGCTGTGGCACTGGTCACTGCGGGGAAGGGAGGCGTCTTGGTTGACGTGCCTGGGTTCATCTATTGCCAGGGTGGAAAGGCATCGGCGAACAGCATTGTCTCCTACTATGGAGACGAACCGCGACGCGCAACACAGTCTCTTGTCCCTCAGATCAAGTCACCCGTGCTGGTTATTGCCGGCTCCAAGGATACCGTCGTTCCGAATGTCGCGGAGAAAATTGGCCCGTTGGCCGATGGCGAAGAAGTGCGCCTTGAGATCATCGAGGACGCCGGTCACATGTTCCTCGATTTCCATGCGGAAGACGCGGCCGATCTCATCGCTCAATTCGTTAAAAACTAAGCTCGGCCTCCGGCCAAAAAACCGCTGAGCGGTGGTAGCGTCCAGATACCACTTCTTAATATTCGAATATTCATATATTATGTAGCCAATGTAGCTAGGAAGCCGATTATGAGATGGCTGTTGCTCGGATGTTTGCTGACGTTTTTGGCGTGTGGATATGACGCTCACGCAAGTCAGTCGATTCCGGATCAGTATCCGGGGTCGGAGCTTTATGCCAAACCCGTGGAGGTTATCCCCCACGTCTGGTCGGCGATTGGCGCGTCGGCGCCGCCCGGCTACGAGAATTCAGGTCACAACAACAATCTCTCCTTCATCGTGACGGGCGAAGGCGTCGTCGTTATCAATGGCGGCGCGAGTTATCGTCTGGCCGGGGCGTTACACGACGAAATCAAGCGGATAACCAGCGAGCCCGTAAAACTCGTTATCAACGAGAATGGCCAGGGCCACGCAATGCTTGGCAATTCATACTGGGCGGAACAGGGTGTTCCGATCCTTGCCCATGAAGACGCGGCAACAGAATTCGCTGAGCGCGGTTACGACATTCTGGACCGGATGAAGGCGTATAATCGAGACAAAGCAGAGAAGACAAAGGTCAACGGACCGACAGAGACCTTTACCGGCAAGAAAACCATCGAGATGGGAAACTTCCAAATCGAAGTCATCTCGTTTGGACCGGCTCATTCGCCGGGAGATATCTCCGTGTGGTTGCCTGAGGAAAAACTGGTTATCGCCGGCGACATGGCCTTCCACGAGCGCCTGCCGCCGATCTTTGACGACACCGACACCGCCGGCTGGCTGGAGAGCTGGGAGAAGTTCGAGGCACTGGGAGCGGTCTACATCATTCCGGGTCACGGGCATCCGACAAACATGGCCCAGGTGCGGCGCTACACGAAAGACTATCTCGTCTACTTGCGCGGCAAGATGCGCGACCTCATCGATGGCGGCGGCAGCCTGCAGGAGGCGTATGACATCGATCAGTCGCCCTTTGCCCATCTGGACACCTTCGATGAACTGGCGAAGCGCAATGCCGGTCGCGTGTTTGAACAAATGGAATTTGAATGAATTCACCGCATGGAGGTGCGATATGCGTAAATTATCAGGTCTGATATTCGTCGGTCTCTTTTTGCTGGGGTCCGCGTTGCCGGGGCAGGCGAGCGATGATGACGTGAAGGTCCTCAAGACCAAGGCGCCATTTGCCGACGTGAAGCAGGACGTGTCGGATGCCATCGTCAACCGCGGCTATGTTATTGACTACACGGCCAAGATCGGGGGGATGCTGGCGCGCACCGGCAAGGACGTGGGCTCTTCCAAAAAAATCTACAACAATGCTGAAACGGTTCAGTTTTGTTCTGCTGTTCTGTCGCGCAAAATGATGGAAGCGGACCCTGCCGACATCGCTTTCTGCCCCTTCGTGGTCTTCTACTATGAACGCGCAGATCAACTGGGCACGGTCTATGTCGGATTCCGCGAACTGGATGACGATGGCTCAGACGCGTCGGAAGCGGCAAAAAAAATGATCAACAAGCTGCTTGAGGACATTATCAAGGAGGTGGTTGGCGGGAGTTAGTTGTCTTGCACCTATGATCCAGTGCAAATTCCGACCACACGAGCGGAGTTCTGCTTTTGCGGTGGGTTCGCTCCTGGCACCTAGCGGACATCGGTCGTTGGCGACAACACGTCTGTTTTGGAGCAACTAGCGGACAATTCATGGGCGTCTCGAATCCCTTGAGTGGTGCATAGTCCATGTGCCAACAGCTCAAGCAGCCCCCAATCGACAAATCTAAACGGCAACTCTCAACTCCAGACTCGTAGGTGCTTGACCAAATCCTGCCCCCGCAACCAAACAAACATCTGAAATACCTTCATAAAATAGCCCGCCAAATTGGCGGGCTATTGCATTTTGGTCTCTGGTATCCACCGTGAAGCGAATATTTGGCCAAAAACAGCCATGCGAGAGCAAAGCTCGGTTTTTGGCCACGGAGGGAGAGGTCGAAGGCTTCGAATCGAAGTGGTATCTGATTTTCGCGCGTCGGGTCCGCTTGCGAGGATAAAGTGGACTCCAATCGAGATGGCTCATCAAGTCCGCCAATGACCCAAAGCGGATGTTTCACTTTCTCCAATCGATAACCGCTCATTTCTGGGAAAGAATCTCGGCGACACCGACCGACCAATCCGGATGGTTGTGTTTTTCCCAATAGGCTTCGATCAGGCGTTTTGTAATAGGGCCCGCCCTACCATCTCCCACCGATGCATTGTTAATGCGGGTAATCGGCATGATCCCGCCCGCTGTGGAGGTTGCAAAGGCTTCATCAGCCTTGGAGAGTTCGTCAGTCTGGACGTCTCTTTCCTCCACCTGAAAGTTAAGTTTCCGGGCAAGCTCAATCGCCGTTCTTCGGGTAATGCCCTCAAGGACACCGCGTTTGGGGGTCGAGAGGGTCTGACCATCGACAACGAAGACATTAAACCCAGGACCTTCCGTCAGGTTCCCCGAGGCATCCTTCAATATGACGTTTTCCGCTCCCCTGTCGTACGCGTCGTAAAGCCCCATCACGAAATCCAGCCAGTGATAGTTTTTCACCCTCGGGTCCACGGACTCGGGAGGTATTCTTTGCAGTTCCGAGATAGCGATGGAAAGTCCTGTCTCCCGCTGGTCGGGCCGGAGAATCCATCCGAACGGAATCGCGAAACAGATCAGCTTGTTTTCGGCATCACGAGGGTCGCGGGAAAATGTGGGGGAAGCACCGCGGGTGAGGATCATTTCGACATAGGCGTCTTCGTGACCTGAACGGGAGACACATTCTGCCAAGATTCTCCCCAATTCGGATCGACCGACGGGCAACTCCAAATGAATTCGTCTCGCCGACTCCAGAAACCGGTCAATATGGTCATTCAATCGGAAGAAACGCTGCTTCCAGACATGCACAACATCATAGGTTGCATCTGAATGGAGAAACCCCCAGTCCAGGACCGAGATTTTCGCGTCTTCCACAGGGACGTATTCTTGATTGATATAGGCGATACCTGGCGGTGTGGGCATACGCCTCCCCCATCTGAACTCATCGGTGTGGCGATCGCGCCTACAGTCCGGACATGGCCGTTTTCGCCACATTCGGATAGTGCATTTGAATTGCCTGAACGGTGCCGTTGATAATCATCTCGACCGCGACTGCGGCGAGAACGATCGCCATGAGCCGGGTGATAACGCTGATCATGGTTTCGCCCAGAAATCGCGAAATCGGATGTGCGAACAGGAGCCCAAGCCACACGGTGAGACACACAGCCATCACAACAGGCAGCATCGTTACGATCTCGCTGCCATCGTCAAGCAGATGCGTAAACAGGATGATGGTTGCGAACGTACCCGGGCCGATCGTGAGCGGAATCGAAAGCGGCACAACAGCGATATTCTTACGCCGTTCATGACCCGCTGCCGCCGCCTTGGAGTCACCCTCTGTCGGCCCATCGTCCTTCAACATCGACAGTCCGATCCCGAGCACGATGATCCCGCCGGCTATCTGGAATGCAGGAACACTGATCCCGAAAAATCGGAGGATCTCTTCACCGATCAAGGTCGCAACGATCGCCGCGATCAACACCGTCAGGGCAATAACACTGGCCGTTCGCCGGCGCTCCGCCGCGGAATACCCTTCTGTCATTCCAAGGAATATCGGGATTCCATAAATGGGGTTCAGCAGCGCCACGAGGGCGGCTGCAAATTTCAGGAATATGGCCTGGTGGAATAGCTCCGACAGTTCGTTCACACGTGCCCCCGGTACTGCGCGTATCGCTGTCTCAGCCAACTTTACCCGGGTATGATTTGGCCGCGGGTTGTTTATCAGGTGGCTGAACGCCCAACGCTTGTCCCATAGACATATCTTGGGAAAGGACGGATTGCCAAGAGGCACGTAAGGCACGAGCGAAACGCCAGTTTCGTCATGACGATCCCACAGCGCACTCCTGGATTTCTCATCTCAAGACCTTGATCCATCACGATTGTGCGTGTTGTGGGATGTCGCGATTGACCGCACCCCCGTCGCATTCCGGTTAGCCGAATTACAACGAGTGGCGCATGCTCTTTTTGATAGTGGATGATTGACGCTTTATCAGGAGGCGTCTCGATGAAAACACAGGCACGCGTGGTGGTCATCGGCGGTGGCGTTGTCGGCGTCAGTACGCTGTATCATCTCGTCAAAAAGGGCTGGAAAGATGTCATCCTTGTTGAGCGCAAGGAACTCACCTCCGGGTCCACATGGCATGCAGCGGGTTTGCTTCCGCTGTTCAACGTGTCCTACTCCGTCGGTCAAATCCACAAATACTCGGTTGCGCTGTATCAAAAGCTGGAGGAGGAGACCGGACTGAAGGTCGGTCTTGTTCAGTGCAGCAATATCCGTCTCGCGAACACGCCTGAGCGGATGGACGAGTACAATTATTATGTGGGCATCGCCAAGACGATTGGCGTCGATGTCCGTTATCTGACGCCGGAACAGGTCAAGGAAATCTGGCCTCTATGCAACATCGACGGAATTATCGGCGCGATCCAGCACCCCGAAGACGGCTACATCCAGCCTGCGGATCTGACACAGGCCCTGGCCAAGGGTGCCCGTGATGGCGGCGGCGAAATCTACCGCAACACCACGGTGACCGGCATCGCCCAAAAGCCGAGTGGCGAATGGGTCGTTTCCACCGACAAGGGCGATATCACCTGCGAACATGTGGTTTCGGCATCCGGCAATTTTGCCCGTCGGACCGGCACCATGGTTGGTCTTGATGTCCCGGTCATTCCGGTCGAGCACCAGTTCATCGTTACCGAGCCGCATCCGGAGATCGTCAAACGGCATGAAGACGGCTTGCCGGAAATGGGCGTGCTGCGCGAGTCCGATGCTTCATACTATATGCGCGAGGAGGCCAGGGGGCTTCTGCTTGGACCCTACGAGAAAGGCGCTCCTTGCTGCTATGTGGACGGACCTGATCAGGACTCTGAATATGAGTTGTTTCAGGAAGACCTGGAGCGGCTGGAGCCCCATATCGCCGCGGCAATCAACCGCGTGCCGGCCTTCGGCGAAGTTGGCGTCAAAGAGGTATTCAATGGCGCTATCGCCTATACGCCCGACGGCTCACCAATTGTCGGACCGGCGTGGGGGTTGAGGAACTTCTGGCTTAATGAGGGACACAGCTTTGGCGTGACGGCGGCGGGTGGTGCCGGGTGGCAGCTCGCCGAATGGATTGTCGAAGGTGAACCGACCATCGACATGATGGGCGTCGACCCGCGCCGCTTCGGACCATACGCCGCGCGCGGTTACCTCAGGACAAAGAACGAAGAAACCTACCGCAACGTATTCACCATCCATTTCCCCGACGAGGAACGCGCCGACGCCCGGCCCCTCAAGCAAGCGCCCTGCTACGACCGGATGAAAGCGCGTGGTGCTGTGTTCGGCCAGCTTTATGGATGGGAGCGCCCAAACTGGTTTGCGCCGAAGGGTGTGGAACCAAAGGATCGGTGGAGCTTCCGCCGAACCAACTATTTCGAACATGTCGGCAACGAATGCCGCCACGTGCAGGAGCACGTCGGGCTTCTCGACATGACGGCCTTTTCAAAGTTTGAGGTGTCGGGTCCGGATGCTGAATCCTGGCTCAATAGCCTTTTCGCAAACCGTATACCCAAGACACCAGGGCGCATCGGGCTCTGCCATATGCTCTCGCTGAACGGCGGCGTGCGATCTGAGTTCACGGTCTACCGGGAGGATGAACAGCAATTCTACCTGGTCTCTGCCGGGGCTATGGAACGGCATGATTTCGACTATTTGCAAAAAAACCTGAACGGCCAGAATCTGTCGCTGAACAAGGTCACGGCGCAGTATGGCGTGTTGGTGCTGGCCGGGCCGAAGTCGCGCGATGTGTTGCAGAAGGTCACTGATTGCGATTTGTCGAACGAGAACTTTCCCTGGCTGACGGGCCAGTTCATCAATGTGGGATGTGCCCAGGCACATGCGCTGCGCGTCAACTTTGTTGGCGAACTTGGCTGGGAACTGCACCATCCGATCGAAATGCAAAACTATATTTATGATCTGCTGTTCGAGGCCGGAGCGGAGTTCGACCTGAAGCCGTTTGGCATTCGTGCCATGGACTCGCTGAGGGTGGAGAAGTCGTACCGGCTGATCCCCCGCGAACTGTCAATCGAGTATGCCGCATTCGAGTCGGGCCTCGATCGGTTCGTGAAGACCAAAGGGCGTGAATTCATCGGCCGCGAAGCGCTGCTGGCATGGCAGAAAAAGGGTTTCGCCAATGCGTTCGTCACATTGGAAGTGAGCGACGTTACCGACAGGGATGCACGCGGCAACGAACCAATCTACAGGGGTGGCGAACTTGTGGGTCGTTGCACCAGCGGAAACTATGGCTGGCGCCTGCAGAGATCCCTGGCGCTTGGCATGGTGCCGCCCGACATGGCGAGCGAAGGCACGGAATTCGAGATTGAGATCCTCGGTGATCGCTATCCCGGGAAGGTCATTCCCGAGTCCCCCTACGACCCCGGCAACGACCGACTGAGGTCCTGATATGGGTATAGTTGAGAGCCAGGATGCAGCCAGTCCTTTAGACGATATGGACGCCTCCCATTCCATAGCTCTGGATATTCAGGCTCTACTCACCAATTTCACACTGGAGATAATCAGTCATGATGTGGAAACGGCGGCAGATTTGGCGTCGCTGATTCCCGCTGGCACTCAGGTTTATCTGCCGTTTCTGCCGCACAGCACCTTTGCGCACTGTGTGAATGCCGCGGAGCGCCTGGCGCGCGAGGGGTTCGTGCCGGTACTCCATATCGCGGCGCGGCGGCTGACCGAAACGAGTGAACTTGCCGATGTACTCGTTCGGCTGCACGAAACCGCCGGCCTGCATTCTGCACTTGTCATAGGCGGCGACGTTAATGAGCCTGCGGGCCCTTATGCGAGCAGTATGGAGCTTCTGGAGACCGGGCTGTTGGAGACGCATGGTATTTCAGAGATCGGTATCGCCGGTTATCCGGAGGGACATCCGGCAATTGCCGAGGCGGTCATCCGGGATGAGCTGGCACGCAAGTGCGACTATGCAAAATCCAGCACGGCGAATTTCAAGATCGTTTCGCAGTTCACCTTCTCACCGCAGGCAGTGCTGCGCTGGGAGAGTGAATTGAAGGCAGCTGGGCACACGCTTCCAGTCCTATTGAGCGTGCCGGGACCGGCGAAGCTCACCACGCTGCTGAAATATGCCAAAAAATGCGGCGTCTCCGCATCGATGCGGCAGTTGACCCAAAACCGGAAGGCACTGATGGGCCTTGTGACGACCAGCACACCCGACCATTTGCTGACTGAGATCGCACGATATCGTGCCATGAGCCCGGACAGTCTCATCGCCGGAATTCACTTCAACACGTTCGGCGGATACGAGGAGACGGCGTGGTGGGTCAGAGCGATCCTGAATGGGAATTTCGCAATGAACGGCGGTAGTGCCGGTTTCAGTGTGGAGCGGGACTGACCGCGGGTTCTGAGACGAGAGCTGCCGCGTTACGGTCAGCCTGTGGCGAAACCCCGTATTGATGGCGGTAGCACTTGGAGAAATGCGAGGCGGACACGAACCCGCTGGCGACCGCCACATCGACGACATTCAGGTCCGACTGCATCAACAGGTGATGGGCATACTCCAGGCGAAGCTCAAGATAGAAACGTGCCGGCGACCGTCCAAGATGCTGTCGGAAAATGCGCTCGATGTGCCGCCGCGACAGTCCCGTGAGATCGGAAATATCAGCAAGTCGCAACGGCTCGGAAACATTGGTTTCCATTTGCTCGATTATGAACAGCAGCTTTTTGTTGTTCACTCCACGTTTTGCACGAAGTGGCAGACGCTGGCGATCGTAGGCGTTGCGCACCCTGTCAGCGAGACACTGTTCGCAGATTTTGGTAACGATGGAATCGCCCAACTGTCCGGAGATGATATGTAGCATCATATCGAGCGAAGCGGTTCCGCCCGCACAGGTATAAATATTGCGGTCCATCTCAAACAGGCTTGAATGGACATCGACGTCGGGGAATTTTTCTGTGAACCCGGGGAGGTTTTCCCAATGTATCGCGCATCGGCACTTTGTCAGCAATCCGATTTCGGCGAGTATCCACGCGCCGGTGCACAGTCCGCCAACCGTCACGCCCCGACCATGAATTTTGCGCAGCCAGCCGAACAGTCTTGGATCCTTGTAGCGCTCGACGGAAAGACCTGAACAAACCAACACCAGGTCAGGATTTGAAGAATGTGTGTTGCCATTTGAAATGTTGGCCAATGACGAGTCGACATTCATCGATAGCCCGTTGCTGGCAACCACAGGGTTTCCGTCGCTGGAAACCAGCTTCCACTCATATGGGTGGTTGGAATGGAACCGGTTGGCAAGACGCAAGGGTTCGACCGCAGTAGCGAACGCGATCATGGAAAAATTCGGCACAAGAAAGAACAGGATCCTGCGGACCTCTTGCTCTGTCCTGTCCATAGCTGCGCTCCCGAAACATGGCGCTCAGGGCGATATCGCGAGTCGCAATCGGTATAGCCCCGTCTAGCGGGCAAGGATACAAGTGAAGTGCACAAATCCGCAATCTCTTGATTACCGGCACGCAGGTAGGCAATCCTTGCGATGCCGTATTCTGACCGGTGGGGAATGGAAGCTGGATGAAGCGCTATTCTTTCTTTTCGCTACTGCGCGAGGGACTTCGCGGCCATACCGGGTGGCCGCGCGTTTGGCGTAACCCCGAGCCGAAGCAGGCCTATGACGCTGTAATCATCGGCGGTGGTGGCCATGGATTGGCAACGGCATACTACCTCGCCAAGGAACATGGCATGCGCGACATCGCCGTGCTGGAAAAGGGCTGGATTGGCGGCGGCAATGCCGGACGCAACACTACCGTCATCCGTTCCAACTACCTGTTCGACGAAAGTGCGGCGATTTACGATCATGCACTTACGCTATGGGAAGGCCTCGGCCGCGAGCTGAACTTCAACATCATGATGAGCCACCGTGGTGTTCTCAATATCGCTCATGACGAGCATGAGGCGCGTGAACTCATCCGTCGCGTGGAAGCCAATCGGCTGAATGGCGTCGATGCGGAATGGCTCAACGCGGAACAGGTCAAGGCGTTCTGTCCGATCATCGACATTTCCAGGAGCGCCCGGTATCCGATCGTGGGCGCGACACTGCAGCGGCGCGGCGGCATCAACAGGCACGACGCGGTGGTGTGGGGATATGCACGCGCCGCGGACGCGCTCGGCGTTGACATTATCCAGCAATGCGAGGTGACTGGTGTTTCCATGAAGGCGGGTGCGGTCACGGGAGTCGAGACCACTCGCGGAACCATCCATGCGCCCAAGGTCGCAAGTGTCGTCGCCGGCCATTCGAGCGTCGTTGCGTCAATGGCAGGGCTGCGGCTGCCTATCGAAAGCCATCCCCTCCAGGCATTGGTATCGGAACCGATTAAACCTGTGCTTCCCTGCGTGGTGATGTCCAACGCTGTGCATGTCTATTGCAGCCAGTCCGACAAGGGGGAACTGGTCATCGGCGCCGGTATCGACCACCATCTCGGCTATACCCAGCGCGGCAGTATCAACATCATTGAAGAGCAGATGGCGGCCATGGTTGAGCTGTTTCCGATGTTTTCGCGGCTTCGGATGATGCGACAGTGGGGCGGCATCGTCGATGTGTGCCCGGACGCCAGCCCGGTCATTTCCAAAACCCCGGTGCGCGGGTTCTATGTCAATGCAGGTTGGGGAACCGGTGGTTGGAAGGCAACGCCAGGCTCGGGCCATGTGTTTGCGCATACCATCGCGCACGACCAGCCTCATCCAATTGCTGCGCCGTTCACGCTTGAGCGCTTCGCCTCCGGCGCGCTGGTTGCCGAACATGGCGCGGCCGCAGTAGCGCATTAGGGGAGCTGGCACATGTTCGTGATTGAGTGTCCATGGTGCGGTCGCCGCGACCAGTCCGAATTTTCCTATGGCGGCGAGGCACATATTGCGCGGCCTGAAAACTCATCTGAGATGGGCGATGACACCTGGTCGGAGTTCGTATTCCTGCGCACTAACCCCAAGGGCGTGTTTGCAGAACGCTGGAACCATGCCGCCGGCTGCCGGCGATGGTTTAACGCCCTGCGCAACACGGCGACAGATGAAATCCTCGCCGTCTACCGGATTGGTGAGCAGTCGCCCACGGTGACAACGATCCTCCCGGCGACACCTTGCGGTGAGGCGCCAATCGGGTCGGGCAACGATGCGGCCAAGGTCATGCGCGACGGAGAGGCAGGCAAGTCGGCGGTGGAGGATGTACCGTGATGAGGCAGCCTTTCCGTACCGAGCGCGGTGGCCTCATAGACCGAACCAAGCCGGTCCGCTTCCGCTTCAACAAACGCGATTTTGAGGGGTATCGAGGAGATACGCTTGCCTCCGCTCTGCTTGCTGCGGGGGAGCATATGATCGCCCGTAGCTTCAAATACCACCGTCCTCGGGGCATTTTCGGAGTTGGCGCTGAAGATCCCGCCGCGCTGATCCAGCTGGGGCGCGATCCGGGAAGGACTGATCCCAATATTCGCGTTACCGAGCAGGAAATCTATGACGGGCTGGAGGCGTTTCCGCAGAATTGCTGGCCCTCGCTGAAGCATGATGTTGGAGTGCTCAACGACGCATTTTCAGCTCTGCTGCCGCCAGGCTTCTACTACAAGACATTCATGGGACCGCCGGGCTCGTGGGAATTCTTCGAGCCGTTCATCCGCAAGGCGGGCGGGCTCGGACGCTGCCCGGAAGGCGCTGACCCGGATCGTTACGAGACACTGAACCGCCATTGCGATGTTTTGGTGTGTGGTGGTGGAGAGGCGGGACTCATGGCCGCGCTGTCGGCAGCGCGCTCCGGCGCACGTGTTATTTTGGCGGAGGAGACACCGCATCTCGGCGGTCAGTTGCTGGCCACAAATCCGGAATCCACACAGCTTGACGGACAGGCTCCATTAGAGTGGGTGCGCGCGGCTGAGGCTGAACTTGCAAGTTTCGACGATGTGCAGGTTCTCACCCGAACCTGCGCCTTCGGCTATTACGCCGGCAACTTCGTCGCTCTTTGGGAAAAGGTGCAAGATCACGTCCCACCGCAGGATCGCAACGACCTCCTGCCGCGCCAGCGGCTTTGGCGTATTCGCGCCAAACAAGTGGTGCTTGCAACCGGAGCCATAGAGCGTCCGCTTGTTTTTCATGGCAACGACCGCCCTGGTGTCATGCTTGCTGCCGCGGCGCGCAGCTATGTCAACCGTTACGGTGTACTCCCAGGACGCGAAGTCGTGCTGTTCGCCAACAACAATCAGGCATGGTCTGCAGCGTTTGATTTACAGGATGCCGGAGCATCAATTGCCGCAATCGTCGATTGCCGCCACGAGGTCGATGCAGGCTTGCGCGCGCGCGCCGAGGAGCGGGGCATCGCTGCTCATTTGAACAGCGTCATCACTGGAACCCGTGGCCGCCATCGCATCCGAGAGGTGAAAATCCGGGCGCGCTCTGGCGAAAGCGGTGTGACCGGCGGGGAGCAGCGCGTCGCCTGTGACCTGCTTGCAGTTTCCGGTGGCAACACGCCCAACATTTCCTTGTTTTCCCAATCCCGCGGCAGGCTTCGCTATGATGACGCAATCGCCGCGTTTCGGCCCGGACAGTCCTGGCAAAACGAGGTTTCAGCCGGGGCCTGCAATGGGACATACGGTCTTTCAGAATCCCTGAACGAAGGAGCCCGTGCCGGTGCCTATGCAGCAAGCCAGGCAGGGTTTGAAACAAAGCCAGCCAAGGTCCCCGAAATCATCAGTCCCGACATGCCGCAATATGCCGTGACCGCGCTCTGGGAAGTGCCTTCGGGTATGCCCGACAACAAAGTGAAGGCCTTCGTCGATCTGCAAAGTGACGTGACTGCGAAGGACCTGCGGCTCGCGGTTCGCGAAGGCTACGAGTCCGTGGAACACGCCAAGCGGTACACGACAGTGGGTATGGGCACCGATCAGGGCAAAACGTCCAGTATGAATGCGTTCGGCATTCTCGCTGAAGCACTGGATATTCCTATCCCGGAGCTTGGTGTCACTACCTACCGGCAACCCTACAAACCGGTCACTTTCGGGGCGCTCGCGGGCCAGCATGTGGGCCCGCTGTTCCAGCCGCGCCGCAC
>DEIT01000087.1:49368-59234 GCA_002352635.1 Hyphomicrobiaceae bacterium UBA2767
TATCCGCGCGAGGGAGAAAGTCCCGAGGACGCGTTGGCGCGCGAATGCCGGGCCGCGCGGGAGAATATCGGCGTGCTCGATGCCTCAACCCTCGGCAAGATCGACATAAGGGGACGGGACGCGTGTGAATTTCTCAACCGTGTTTACACAAATTCCTGGAGCAACCTGCGGCCCGGCCAGTGCCGATACGGCATCATGCTTGGGGAGGACGGCATGGTCATGGACGATGGTGTTACCGCCGCCATTGCCAATGATCATTTTCATATGACGACGACCACGGGGGGTGCCGCGGCGGTGCTCGCATGGCTGGAAGATTATGCGCAGACCGAATGGCCCCAGCTGGAGGTTTATCTGATCAGCGTCACCGAACAATGGGCGGTCGCATCCATATGCGGACCGGCAAGCGGCAAGTTGATTGCAGCGTTATGTGATGATGTCGATACGGACCCGGAAGACTGGCCGTTCATGAGCTGGCGTGAAACGGCCATCGAGGGTGTGCCGGCGCGCATCTTTCGCGTTTCCTTCACTGGCGAGCTGTCTTACGAGATCAATGTCCCCGCGAGTTATGGTCTGTGGCTGTGGGAAAAGGTCATGGGGGAAGGGGCTCAATACGGCATTACACCCTATGGCACCGAGGCGATGCATTTGCTGCGCGCGGAGAAGGGTTTCATCATCGTCGGTCAGGATACGGACGGCACAGTCACGCCGATAGACTTGCGTATGAGCTGGATTGTGAAGAAGACCGGCGACTTCATCGGCAAGCGCTCGCTGTCCCGCGCCGACACCAGGCGGGAAGACCGCAAACAACTCATCGGCTTGCTGGCGGAAGATCCTGAAACAGTGTTGATGGAAGGCGCACACGTCATCGCCACCGCCGCCGAACCGGCCCCGCCCGTCCCGATGCTTGGACACGTTACGTCCAGCTATATGAGCCCGACGCTGGGGCGGGGCATCGCGATGGCGCTGGTGCAGTCGGGAGGCGACCGGATCGGCGACACTCTATATGTCACTCGACCAGGCGCGGAGCCGCTGCCGGTGACGGTAACCGAGACCGACTTCCTCAGTGCGTGGGAAAAGAACGATGGCTGATGCCCGCAGGATATCTCCGCTCGCCGATCGTGCGCGTATCGAGGCGCCGGACGGTGCGGCCTCGCTCGCCGAATTGCCTCATCTCGGCAGGCTTATACTGCGCGCCGATGGCGCTGCCGCCGCACGCGCTGTGAAAAAGGCATTGGGCGCAGAACCGCCAACAGAGCCGAATACTTCAAGCCGCTCAAAGGAAGCATTGATGTTATGGCTCGGCCCTGATGAGTGGATGCTGGTGACCGAACCGGGCAGCGAAGAGGCGCTTTTTGACCAGTTAAAGGATGCGCTTTCCGAAACTCATTGTCAGCTTGTCGATGTGAGCGATCAGCTTACGAACATTGAGCTTTCCGGCGCGCGGGCGCGTGAGATATTGATGAAACTCACCACGCTTGACCTGCATCCGAGACAAATCGGTCCGGGCGATGTCGCCGGAACGACCTTCGGCAGCGTGACAGCCACGCTGTTTGTTACCGATGACGTCAAAAAGCATGAAACGCAACGCTTCCAGCTTATCGTACGTCGTTCCGTCGCCGACTATATGTGGTGCCTGCTGGCGGAAGCAGGACGGGAGTTCGGATTGCCTGAGCAGCAGCCCCGGTCCGGCGAGACCATGCGTCCGTAACCCCTAACGCATGGACCGCCGATCCAGGATGCTCCCGTTCGCGGGAGCGAGCCCTAGGAGGGTTGCTCGCCGAGAGGAATCTGCTTCTTCGGATCCTTGAACGGCACTGGCACAACCTCAGCATCCACCATGCCGTCCTTTGGAAGCGCCACGGTGAGCTTCGTGCCAATCTCCGCGTACTCGACCGGCATCATAGCCAGCGCGATATTGGTATCGAGCGCCGGTGACCAGAAGGAGCTGGTAACATAGCCCTGCGGTTCGCCATCGGCGTGGACCAGATAGAAGTCCTCATTGTACCAGGTCTGTGGTTCGCCACCCATGGTGATGCCCACAAGTTTCTCACTCACACCCTCGTCATGGATGCGCTTGAGGGCTTCCTTGCCGATAAAGTCGTCCTTGTCGAAATCAATCTGCCAGTCGAGCCCCACCTCGAAGGGATTGGTCTCGATATCCATGTCCTGACCCCAGGAGAGGATGCCTGCTTCCAGCCGGCGTATATGGGAGGGCGCGATTACGCGGAGACTAAATTCCGCGCCGGCGTCCTTGACGTTCCGCCACAGCTTGTCGGCGTAGCGGGTGGCCTCACGAAGATAAATCTCATAGCCGACCTCGGCAGAGAATCCTGTGCGCGAGATCATGACCTCCATGCCATCGAGATTGGCTGCCATGACGCCGTAATAGGGGACATCTTCGATTGCCGAACCGAACAGCTTGGTCATCAGGCCCTTCGCTTTCGGACCCTGAATCTGCACCGGGCACACGTCTATCTCGTGGATTTCCACATTGTATTTCCCGGCCGCATTCAGGCCTTGCAACCATGCCCAGACATCGGAGTCGGAGATGGAAAACCAGAACTCATCGTCTGCGACGCGCAGCAGGACGGGATCGTTTATGATGCCGCCATGCTGGTTGCACAGGATCACGTACCGGCCCTGGCCAGTCTTGAGCTTGGTGTGCACGTCACGGGTGATCACCAAGTTCACGAAATCCGCAGCGTCCGGGCCCTTGACCTGGATTTGCCGCTCAACAGCAACGTTCCACATGGTCACGTCCTGGGTGATGGACTCATATTCCTTGAGCAACCCACCTTCTTCCAGGGGCACGTAAGCGCGTGGATGGTAAATCCTGTTGTAGACCGTGTAGCACCAGCATCCTTCTTGATGGGACAGATGCCAGTAGGGCGACTTGCGTACCCGTGTCGAGATCAGCATCTTCGCGTCGCTGTTGCCCGACTGACGCAGATTGATGGGAACCCGACGCTTTTTCATCTTGGGGAGATGGACCGGAAAGTCTTCCTGCTCGAGCGCGGACGAGGTGTTAAGCGTAGCTGCCTGGTTCATGGCTTTGCTTCCGCCTCCAAATTGGTGATCTCGTGATCGGTTGAATGCAATGCGATCTGCCTAACCCAATCGAGTATAAGCAGCCGCGGTCAGTATTATCAGAATGTGCCTACCCGGCGTGATCGTCTTTCCCGAAAACGACCTGTCAGTCGCCTGGAACCGCCCCCGGCTGCCGCTTGCAGGCCAGATCCTCTCCACGGTGACGTGTTACGCTTGGTCGGTCTGGAGGATTGCTGTGACAGATTGGATTGAGCGGCGTGTGAAAGGGATGTCTCCGGAGGCGTTGTCGGATGCCATCTTCGCGGGGCGCATCCTGTATTTTGAGGGCTTGCAACCGATGCAGGACCTCATTGCATGCGCACGCCGGTGCATCGATGCGACTTTTCCCGGACACGATCCCGTGTCCGCGCATACTCAACTTGACCAGAAGAGCTACGAAGAGCGATGCGCCGCAATGCGCAAAGCCTTCATCACCGATCGAAAAGCCCTCCGGGCACTTGAAGCATCGCTTACAGCTGCCGGCGTGGACGGCCACGCTACTTACCGGGACAGGTTGGTACTTCGCGTGTCGCCGCCTGGCGCACTTGGCTACCGGCGCGGGTTTGGGACAGTTCCGCCGCATCGAGACAGCTGGGGGTCGGGACTCATGAACCAGATCAACTGGTGGTTGCCGGTTTATCCGATTACCAAGGAAAGGACGTTGGCGATCTTCCCTGCGCATTGGAAGGACCCCGTCAAAAACGATAGTCGGGGCTGGAACTGGCGCGAAGCGGGTAAGAATCCTGGCGTTGCACTCCTCCCGACCGCTCAGTCCGACCTCGACCGGTCCGGCGAAATCCGGGTGGTGGTAGAACCGGGGACGCTTGTGGCGTTCTCGGCCGCTCACCTGCACGCGAGTGTCAAGAACACCACGAATGCAGCGCGCTTCTCCTGTGAATCACGAACGGTCAATATCGATGAGCTACGTTCAGGAAACGGCGCACCTGATATCGATGGGGGGGGCGTCCAGCCTGCGCTTGAATGGTTCGTCCGACTGGGTGATGGCGAGGCGCTGACCCCACGCGCGGATTTGCCGGACACTCTTTCACGACCATGAAAACAACCTCAGAGTAGCTCAGGGTCGGTCGCAAACAGTCAAGATTCGGTCGTGATCGGTCCACAACGTGTCGTATTGGGGGCAGCACCCGCCCTGTCACCGGGTCCAAGCTGGGGCAGTATCCGGACGTACCGTAGCGGCCATGCTCGTGAATTCGGCCGGATTAGGGCAGAATCTGGCAGCGGTACCTTGGAAACGGGTACCGGATTTGCATTGCTGCAGCCAGAACGGGCGGTCGCTTTGTCACGGCGTTTTTCGTATCGAACGCGGCTGAGCGCTGATGGCTTGAGTGTCTACTCCGGGTAATTTGGGCGTGAGTGTCGGTTTGCATCGGTTGTGCCGGTGTTTGCCTTCGCGAGCCGCCATAGGGGAGGAGGGGACCTCAAATGGGCAAAGCTGCTAACAAGAAGTACAAGGTCGGCCAGGACAACGTGGAGCTCTTTGGTCTCGATCTGCACAATCCAGTCTTTTTCGTATCCGGCATCGTGATCGTTGCATTCGTCATAGTCACGTTGATGTTTCAGGCGGACGCGAAGGAATTCTTCGGATGGTTGCGGCCCTGGCTGACATCCCAATTCGATTGGGTCTTTATGATCACCGGGAACCTGTTTGTGCTGTTCTGCCTGTTCCTGATCGTTTCTCCATGGGGAAAAATCCGGATCGGCGGCGCGGACGCCAAACCGGAATACTCCTATTCCGGCTGGTTCGCCATGTTATTTGCAGCTGGCATGGGCATCGGGCTGATGTTCTTCGGCGTGCTTGAGCCGGTTTACCATTTTCAAAACCCGCCGCTCGGAATTGACCCTGCCGACACTGAGGCAGCGCGCAAAATGGGAATGTCCGCGACCATTTTCCACTGGGCGCTGCACCCGTGGGCGATCTACGCGGTCGTAGCGCTGTCGCTGGCCTTTTTTACGTATAATCGAGGCTTGCCGTTGACGATCCGGTCGACTTTTTACCCACTGCTCGGCGAACGAACCTGGGGCTGGCCGGGCCATGTGATCGATACGCTTGCCGTTTTCGCAACCGTGTTCGGACTTGCGACATCATTGGGCCTGGGCGCGGAGCAGGCAACTGCCGGACTGAACCACCTGTTTGGCGTACCCGTCACCATCGCCACCAAGGTCCTGCTGATCATGGGCATCACCGCGATTGCGGTTGTATCGGTAGTCAGGGGGATCGATGCCGGCGTCAAACGGCTGAGTGAAATCAATATGATCGTTGCGCTGTGTCTATTGGTGTTTGTGATCCTTATGGGTCCGACCATGGACATCATCAAGGGCGTCTTCGTCAACACATTCGACTATGTAAAAAGCCTGCCAGCCTTGAGCAACTGGGTTGGCCGTGAAGACACCAAGTTCATGCACGGCTGGACTACCTTCTACTGGGCATGGTGGATTTCATGGTCGCCCTTCGTCGGCATGTTTATTGCCCGTGTTTCAAAAGGCAGGACCATTCGCGAGTTTCTCATCTGCGTGCTGATTATTCCGTCATTCGTTGGCATCATCTGGATGACGGCATTTGGCGGCACCGCGCTGAGCCAGTTCATCGTCGATGGTTACACCGGGGTCACCGAGACGGTTACGGCGTGGAAACCGGAGCTATCGCTGTACAAGATGCTCGAACCACTGCCGCTCGCCGGCATCTCATCTTTCATCGGCGTTGTGCTGGTGATCGTATTCTTCGTGACTTCGTCAGACTCTGGTTCTCTGGTCATCGATACGATCACTGCCGGCGGCAAAATCGATGCACCGGTCGCCCAGCGCGTGTTTTGGGCCGTATTCGAGGGACTGGTCGCAATTGCCCTGCTGATCGGCGGCGGTCTAACCGCGCTCCAGGCCGCTGCCATCTCCACCGGATTGCCCTTCGCGATTGTACTGGCGGCGATGTGCGTCAGTATCTTCATTGGGCTTCGGTCGGAAAAACGGTGACGACTAACCTGGCTCTCAACTGACCGTAGAGGCCCCGTCCGCGGGGCCTCTACTTTATTTGACCTGGTTCCCTTCCAGCGTGTGGTCGCTACACGTCCACGTCTGGTATTTAACGGACGTTCCGCGGCGTACCAACTAAGGTCCGCTTATGACCCAAAACGGACTGGTGGACGTTATTCAAAGGGCGTCATCGGTGTCCGGTGCGTTTGTCTAGGCAACCCGACAAGTTTTCATTCAGCGTGTTTAAGACGAGGTTCCGACCGCGGCTGTGGGATTTTCGCGGCGCTGCGTTCAACTATCCGACGATCGGTGATCCTGTTTGACCCCCATCAAGGTATGATCTTGAATACAAGTTATCGCCTCTGACGTGAGCTAAGACATGCATTGGTTGTGCCTATTGTTGCTGCTGCAGTTTATGGCTTTTGTCAGCGCTCACGATTCTTTCGCTCAGTTCGATCGTCTAACCGTTCTCGACAACACCGACATTCCTGGCGGTGATTACCGTTCAATCAAAGGCGGCTTGCTTCAAAGCTGTAGAAATGCCTGCCTGAAAGACAAACGCTGCAGGGCATACACATTTAATCACAGAGCTAAGGTTTGCTTTCTCAAAGAGCGCATATCAAAACGCGCTCAATTCAAAGGAGCCACTTCTGGCGTCAAATTTGCCCATGGCATGCTTGCGACCCCTTCAGACCCAGGACCACCCACAAAGGCAATCATTGATACGTGGTCTAGG
This sequence comes from Hyphomicrobiaceae bacterium UBA2767, assembly GCA_002352635.1. Lineage (GTDB taxonomy): Bacteria > Pseudomonadota > Alphaproteobacteria > Rhizobiales > Methyloligellaceae > UBA2767. The sequence goes on from DEIT01000087.1 coordinate 56,180, forward strand.
GCAAACGCGCTATGCGGTGGAGAGTCAAAAGAAACGCCTGAAACCTGGGCATGGTGTGATGTACGAGAAGCACTGGGCGTTGTTCTTGAACTCCGTAACTGGTGCCGCGGTAAGAAAGGTGAAGGCAAAGCTCAAATGAGCTGGCACAAATGTGAAGCCACATCCCTCCACAATAAAATACCGAAATCTGTTTCTTCGCTTGGTCGCGAGTAACACTCCTCCAAAATGCTTGTTCTGAAGGGCGGCCACTTGCCCCTGATGGTGCGATAAGAGCCGATTCGCCCAACGAACGGGCCTCAATGACGACTTAGGGCAGCGAAGCGGACTGGCTTGGCTAGCGGGTATTGCGGCAGCTCATGACCCCTCGCAACCAATAGACCATAAGACCGTTTCTCTTGGAGGCGGTTTTGTTTTTCTGCCGTTTGAATGTAGGGCTGTCCTAACCGGGAAGATCGTGCTCTGACGCGCCATGCGCAAGCATGTCGGCGACAACACCATCCTCCATACCAATCTGCAGCGCGTCGTTGAACCGGTTGAAAAATCCGCAGAGTGCGGTTCGCAGGGTCAGCTCGACGATCTGCTCTTCAGTAAAATGCTGCTTGAGACGATCGAACATGCCGTCGCGGATATATTGGAAATTGTTGGTCACCTCGACCGCATAATCGCGCACCAGCATGTCGGTTTCGTCGAATCCCGGCACCTCAGGTTCGAGAATTGCCGCGACGGCTTCAGGCGTCAGGCCCTGCTCAATCAGGCGCGGCGTGTGATGGGCGACGCAATAACGGCACTCATTCAATTTGGAGACGACCACCAGGGCAATTTCAAGATAGCGTTTCGGCAGAACCTGTTCGTCCGACATAGCGAGAAGCAAACCCATAATGTGCTTGAGGGCCGGTGGACGATGGGCGAAGACTTTTACCTGGTTGAGGAAAGGCCCGTATTCGCCGGCGAAGCGCTCATAGATGGGCTGCACATCCTCCGGCACCTCGCCGATCTCAATATCTCGCACTCTCGCCATCGGGTTGTCTCCTCTGCCCAGCTTGCCTGCTTCTACAATAGCCTCCAAACGTGCCGGCTTGAAGTCGCACGGTCATGATCGTGCCTTGTCCGGCGCGCGCGACGTGTAACTGTCTGCCCAAGGCCCACGCCCGTGCTTTTGTGATGTTGTCCAACTTTGACCTAGGTCAAGAAATTTCATGAGAGGAATCGCTAAGACTATCAATTATGTTGAGGACAGATTGAAGACATGTCTTTGCCATCTGACAAATCGCAAAAAGAACCGTTTTGCGTTGTGGCCCTTATCAACCATTTGAGCGAGGCGGCAGGCGCTTTTGAGGCGGGCAAGGCACTGGGGTTAGCGGGATGGCATCTGTAAATGCTATGTAGATCGCTGGCAGGATCGCCATGGCAAAGCCGATCGGCGTCCCGAGCAGAATGAGTATTATCAGCAGGATCAGAAACAGGAATGTGATCATCCCGGCTAACCGTCCCGCCGACCACATGGCCCCTCGAGCCGGCGCAATGTCCTGAATCCAGGCAACATCACACCAGCCTCGCGAGAAGCATCGGATTTGCAACTCCGTCTAACCGTATCGACGTTCCGCTTTCGTCAACAGGAGCGGCTTGCTTGGTCATTCAGCCGCCTGGGCATGGGCTCCTGAAAGTCTATCGGCAAGTTCCTGCAGGTTCTTGGTCGTATATGTGAAGTCAATTCCAATCGGAAGTCGTGGCTCACGTGCGCGGTTTGTCCATGCCACATCGAGCCCCTGGCGCACGGCGCCGAAAGCTTCCCATTGGTGGCCGGTAACCCACAGGATATCCTCCTTGGCACACCCTGCGCGCTCGATTCCGAGCTCATAAACCTTGGGAGAAGGTTTGAACGCCTGCGCTTCTTCTCCGGAACTGATGATCTCATCAATATATTCGAACGTCCCGGCGAATTTGCTGTGATCCTCGATCATTTTTTTGGTGGGATTGGCGACGATCTTGATCGTCAGCCCCATAGCTTTAAAGGCCTTGAGGGCACCGATTACATCGGGATAGGCGCGAAGCTTGTGATACTGGCTATTGATTTCCTTTATCTCTTCGTCCGCGAGCTTGACGTTGTTGTGATCCAGCGCCCAGCGCAGACAAGCCTCGTTAAGGCCGGGATGAGGCACGAAATTGTCGCTCAGTGTGAGATGAAACATTGCCCATTTGTGCTGGAACCGCCAATCCTGGGCGACATTCTGGGCGGTGTGCGATTCAAACACATATTGCTCGATCACATCGGCAATCGAGTAGTTGTCCACCAACGTGCCCCACGTATCGAATAACAGGACCTTAGGCATCATCCTCTCCTTTCAACTTCATCTGTTGATCCAGTGAACAGCATAACCCTCAACTGTGCACGGTGCGCTCAAAACAATAACGAACATCAAGCCGCATTAAGGTGCTGACGCTCCAGCATCAATTCTCGCTTGAAACAGTGTTGTGCGCTGTCACCCAGTTGACAGGGAATGGGTTCATAGGAGTTTGAACGTTTCGTCCGGGCGAGTTGGTAGCTCAAGCACCTCTGTTGGGTTTGGCGCAATTTCGGTGACCAGACATCACCGCCCTGATCACTTTTTACCGATCATTTCTTTTAGACCATCCAGGTCCTGAATTACGAACCGGCGGTCTCGTATCGCGACAAACCCGATTTTTCTGAGATGGGTAAGTGTTCGGTTCGTCCACTGCCGGGAAACGCCCAGAAGAGTTGCAAGGTCCCGTTGGCTGATCCTTGGCTCAATCACAATGCCATCAGGCCCCGGCTTACCGAAAAACTCACCAAGCATGATCAACAGCTTGATCAATCTCTGTTGGGCGTTCTCGGTTCCATGAATCTGGAATAGGATCGAAAGCCAATGCAGTTTGAAGCTGAGCACATCAACGATCCATGGATAAACATGAGCGTGCAGTGTAGCGAAATCCTGCAGCTCCGATCCCGTGATCGCCAGCACCTCGGAGTGCTTTGTCGCATTTGCTGACCATACATGATGACCGCCGCCAAACACGGAAGGGCCGCCAATGAAAT
>DEIT01000087.1:59339-60077 GCA_002352635.1 Hyphomicrobiaceae bacterium UBA2767
CTTGCAACGCTCCATGAGTGCATGGCGCGTTTTTGAGTTCAGAATGGAAAACAAGCTGCGTTGACGTGAGTTTCGCGACAGGAGCCCTGCGTCCGCATCATCCAGGTACGCTTTTGGCACTCCTGAGGCCCTTCCTCTACAAAGACGCGGACGAAACAGGCCTGCCGGCCCCCAAGTCCTGGCCGGAAACCAAGTCAGCCCACGATCAGACAGCGTGTTGATAATTGCAATGCTGTTGGAGCTGTCAGCCAGTTGGCATGCAATCGCTTATGTTGGATCTATGGTTGTAACGGCGAGCTCCTGATCGTGAACCGTGCAGAAAGCATAAACTTTGGTGCAACCAATTCAGAGCGGCAAATGGCGTTCCATCATCTTGCTGACGCTCGCAACAACCATGGCGCTCAGCACGTGGTTTTCGGCAACTGCAGTGATGCCGCGGCTCGCCATGGAGTTTGCTATTCCCAATGCGTGGGTTGGCTTTGCGTCCAGTATGGTGGCGATAGGGTTCGTCGCAGGCACTTTAACCACAGCGATTTCCGGAATTGCTGATCGTTCGAACCCGCGGCATCTGTTTATGTATAGTTGCGTTCTGGCAGCCGCTGCAAACCTTGCGACACTGTTCTTGGCCCCTCACTCCATCGCTTTCATTGCCGCGCGATTTCTGGTCGGTGCGTCCATGGCGGGCGTCTATCCCATTGCCATGAAAATGGCAGCAGGATGGGCAGGTAAAGATCGCGG
>DEIT01000087.1:60199-60830 GCA_002352635.1 Hyphomicrobiaceae bacterium UBA2767
GCACGATATGTGCTCAAAGCCTGGAAAAACAAACCTCTTCGGCTCGCGAATATCGGATATTTCGGCCATATGTGGGAACTGTATGCGATGTGGGCGTGGTTGGGTGTATTCCTGGCATCAAGCTTCGAAGTGAACCCCGGCGGACCGTCTGCGACAGTGCTCGCCATGGCTGCTACCTTCTCTGCAATTGGTGCCGGTGCGGTGGGATGCTGGGCTGGCGGCATTGTTGCAGACCGTATCGGCCGTACGGTTTTGACCATCGTCGCCATGACCATAAGCGGCGTATGCGCGCTCACAATCGGTTTCTTTCACGGTGTCGAACCATGGCTCGTATGGGCGCTGGCAATCATATGGGGCGCATCGGTCGTTGCTGATTCCCCCCAGTTTTCAGCAAGTGTCTCGGAGTTGAGTGATCCGGATTTGATTGGCACGATGCTTACAATACAGACATCGGTTGGATTCCTTATTACCGTTGTGACGATCCACCTCACGCCCATGATCGTCGATATTGTCGGATGGCGCTTTGCCTTCGCCTATCTCGCAATGGGACCGGCGGCGGGGATTTATGCCATGATGAAACTGCGCGGGCGCCCAGAAGCAATCCGCCTCGCGAACGGTAACCGGTAGCGCG
>DEIT01000087.1:60954-81847 GCA_002352635.1 Hyphomicrobiaceae bacterium UBA2767
GCGCCAACTGTCTCGCAAGCAAAGCGCGAGCCGCAAATGCCAAGAGAAAACAAGACTCGTAGAGAAGGGAGGACGCCATGGCATTTACCTTAAAAAGTTATGCATTGGCAGCTTTGGCTCTGGTTGCCGTGAGTTGGCCAGCGCAGGCGCAGGACACAATCAATATCGGTGTAAGCGAACCGCTTACTGGCGCAGTTGCTGCATCTGGCAACTATGTCGTGCAGGGCGCAAAGATTGCCGAGGACGAGATTAACGCCGCCGGCGGTGTGCTCGGCAAAAAAATCAAATTGATCATTGAAGACAACAAAAGCAATCCAAAAGAGGCTGTTGCGACAGCCGAGAAGCTTATTGTTGGCGATAAGGTGCCTGTGATGATGGGTGCCTGGAGCTCAACCTATACACTTGCCGTTATGCCCAAGCTGATGGAATACGGCGTGCCGATGGTTGTGGAAACATCGTCATCAGGGAAGATCACCACATCTGGGAACCCATGGATTTTCCGTATCAGCCCGACCTCGGAAATGGAAGCCAAGTCATTTGGCACGAAAGTCGGTCAGTTCGGTATCAAGAAAGCTGATTTCCTGGTCGTGAACAACGACTGGGGACGGGGTGCCGCCAAGGAGTTCGCCAAAATGCTCAAAGGCAAGGGCATTGAGGTCGGTGTCATTGAAACCATGGATGCCAAAGCAACCGACCTGAGTGCACAGCTTGCCAAGGTGAAGGCTTCGGGCGGCGATACGCTGTTCATCACTTCTGGCGTTGAGCAGATCACGCTTGTGCTTAAGCAGGCAAAAGAACAGCAGGTGAAGCACAAGGTGATTACGACAGGCGGTTCATCGTCGCCCAACCAGCTTATCTCGCAGGCCGGTGCCGCCGCCAATGGCAGCAACCATCTGTTGTTTTTCGCACCGTGGTTCCCCGAGACAGCGCCCAATCCCGAAGTGGCAAAGAAATTTGTCGCGGAATGGAAGAAGCGCGACCTTAACTTCGCCGGTTTGACCGAAGGTTTCCGCGGCTATGATGGCATCAAGACCATCGTTGCGGGTATCAAGGCTGCCGGGAAGGCGGATCCGAAGGCCATTCAAAAGGCTCTCTGGGGCGTCAAGGTGAAAGGCGTCAACGGCAATATCGCGTTCATCAAACAAGGGCCGGCGGGCAAGGAAAGCGCCCAGAACGTGCCGAACGTTTATATTGTCACGATCAAGGACGGCAAGGTTTCAAAGCTCTAGAGCTTCGACCCGAAGTATCGATGCGCGGCGTTAGTTGATCGCCGCGCATCTTTCTCTGATCATTCAACGCCTTGATGGGTTCGGCATTGCGCGTCTGTTTCGGCGTGGGGGCAACGACATGGACCAACTGCTTCAGCATATCCTGAATGCACTGATACTCGGCGGCACATACGCACTACTCGGTATCGGGCTAACGCTGATTTTCGGTATCATGCGGGTGGTGAATTTCACCCACGGCGAACTCTACACGTTCGGCGCATACATGATGTTTATGTTCGTCATGCCTCTGCAGACGAACTTTTTTCTGGCTCTCATTCTGGCAGTTGTGCTCGGCATGGCGCTCGGCGCCATCATCGAGGTTGTCCTGCTTAAACCATTGAGGGGCGCTGACATCGACACCACGATGCTGATCATGATCGGTGCGTGGATCGCGATGCAGAATATGGAGCAGTTCGTCTGGAGCGGCATCGCCAAATCGATCGATAATCCGTTCCCCGTCGAACCCCTCGTGATCGGGGCGATCTCGGTTTCCTGGATCCGCATTTTCGTCTTTGTGGTGGCCTGTGCGCTCATTGTGGGCACGTCCGCGTTAATCCGCTGGACCAAACTCGGCAAGGCAATGCGCGCCACCTTTCAGGATACCGAGACAGCCGCTCTTATGGGTATCCGCATCAATTCCGTCTACATCGCCACGTTTGCGATCGGATCGGGGCTGGCCGCTGCCGCGGGTGCTCTCCTTGGTCCAATCTTCGTGGTCTATCCCACGATGGGCGACCTCGCTGCGCTCAAATCCTTCGCCATCGTGATTCTCGGTGGCTTGGGCAGCGTCGGCGGTGCAGCAATTGGCGGTTTCATACTGGCGATGATGGAGGAGCTGGGCGCCGGGTATATTTCTTCCGGATACCGCGACGCCATGGGCTTTCTGCTGATTATTGTCATCCTGCTGTTCCGGCCGACCGGACTGTTTGCGCAGAAGGAGCGGATCGGATGAACCGGCGGCTCATCGAGTTCGGGGTCGTGCTTTTCTTCGCCAGCGTCCCTTTCTGGCTCGGCAATCTTTATTATCTGCATATCCTCATTACCACGGGAATTTTCATTATTGCCGCCATGAGCCTGAACTTGCTGCTTGGCTATACCGGCCAACTCAGTCTCGGCCATGTCGCCTTTTTCGGGATTGGAGCCTATACAAGCGCCCTCATATCGATCGGGTTCGATCTTGAGCTGACCGATACCTACACATTTGTTTTCGAGCCCAAACCGGTCTGGTTTTCATTTCTTTGCGGGATCGCCTTTGCCGCTATATGCGGTTGGCTGATTGGCAAGATCTCGTTCAAGGTGCGCGGAGCCTATTTTGTCATCGTCACCATCAGTTTTGCGGAAGTGGTGCGCCTTGTTGCGTTGAACTGGATCGATCTGACAGAAGGGCCAATGGCCCTCAACAACATACCTCCCTTTACCCTCGGAATCCCCGGCCTATGGGAGCTCACATTTTTCAAGAAGGAACCAAATTACTGGTTGGTTCTGGCCCTGTGCGTGGTGAGTTTTGTGATTGTCCGTCGGCTGGTTCAGTCGCGCGCCGGCCGGGCCATGATCGCCCTTCGGGAAAATGAATCTCTGGCAACATCCGTCGGCGTTGACGTTACGAAATATCTGGTGCTCGCTACCGTCATTTCAGCGGGTATGGCCGGGGCCGCAGGCGGGCTCTACACGCATTATATCCGCATCGTCGACCCTGACGTGTTCCTGTTTATCTATACCGTCACCATGGTGATCATGGTGATCACGGGCGGTAAGGGTACTCTGCTTGGGCCTATAGTGGGCGGGCTCATATTCGGCATCCTGCCGGAAGCTCTGCGTGGGTTGGCCGGGCCGGAGGTGCAGTGGGTCATCTACGGCATATTGATGATCCTCGTCGTCTATTTCCTCCCTGGTGGAATCGTGCCGGCGCTTTCGAACTGGTGGCGTCAGCGCGAAGACAATCAAAGCACGTCTTCGCCAGGTGACGCGGCCCCGGGGACTGCGAGTTGATGGCCAGAAAACCGACGCAACAAATAGTGCTGACGGTTGATCAACTCACCATCCGGTTTGGCGGTCTCACGGCTGTCGATTCAATGACATTCGACGTGCATGAAGGCGAGGTGCTGAGTTTGATTGGCCCGAACGGGGCCGGCAAGACAACCGCATTCAATGCCATTACCGGTTACCTGAAACCGTCAAGTGGAAACATCGCGTACCAGGGAACATCCCTGGTTGGACTGAAACCCAATCAGATTGCTGAACTCGGTGTCGTGCGGACATTTCAGAAAACCAGCGTTTTTGGTGGTGAGACGGCTTTCCACAATGTTCTCATGGGGCTGCATCGCCAACTAAAGCAGAAACCCTGGCAGATCATTTTTGGCCTGCCAAGTGTCGCGGCTGAGGAACGCGCGATGCGGAACAAGGCGCGTGAAGTGCTTGAATTCGTCGGCCTCGGTGCACGAGCAAATGAACTCGGCAATGCGCTTCCCTATGGCGAGCAACGGCTGCTTGAGGTTGCCATTGCGCTGGCGGCCCGGCCAAGCCTGCTGCTGCTCGATGAGCCGGTATCGGGGATGAATCCATCTGAAACATCGAGTTTCATGAAATTGCTGGGGGAAATTCGCAAGCTCGGTATTACGGTCCTCCTCGTGGAACATGACATGAAGATGGTGATGGGTGTTTCCGACCGGGTTGTGGTGCTCAACTACGGGTCGATCATCGCCAACGGTTCGCCTGCTGAAATCCAGAAGAACCCGGACGTTATTCGTGCCTATCTTGGCGAGCGTCATCGCAAGACCCAGGCGAAGTCAAAAGGAAAAAAACGTGCTTAAGGTCGAGGGACTCACCTGTGCCTATGGCAAGGTCATGGCGGTGCGTGATCTGACAATGGAAGTGCGTCAGGGTGAGCTGGTAACGCTCATTGGTGCAAATGGCGCGGGTAAGACGACGACGCTGAAGGCTATATCGGGTGTGCTCCCGCCAGTTCAGGGCAGAATAGAGTTCGACGGCGAAGATATCACTGGCACATCGCCTCGCACGGTGCTGGAAAAAGGTATCGCGCATTGTCCCGAGGGAAGGCGCATTTTTCCCTATATGACCGTTCGTGAGAACTTGGAGATGGGCTGTTTTTTGCGCAATGACGCAAACGCCATTTCCGAGGACATGGAAGGTATATACGTCCGCTTCCCCATCCTTTATGAGCGCCGGGCGCAGGCTGCAGGCACTCTTTCGGGTGGCGAGCAGCAGATGTTGGCAATCAGCCGGGCACTAATGTCCCGGCCTCGGCTCATATTGTTTGATGAACCTTCTCTCGGCTTGGCGCCGAACCTGGTGGAGCAGACTTTCGATATTGTCGAGCAGATCCGTGCCGACGGCGTCACGGTTGTCATGGTTGAGCAGAATGCGCTCGCCGCACTCGAGTTATGCGATCGCTCCTATGTGTTGGAATCAGGTGAGGTCACGTTGACCGGAACAGGTCGTCAGCTGCTCAAAAACAAGAAGGTTCAGCAGGCCTATCTTGGCGGCTAGTTTTGCTTTCGCCCGGCCAGGCGTGCGAATAGGCTCCGGATACGCTCCCACAGCACCGAGAAGACGAGCGAGCCCGCGTCAAGCGCTTGCGCCTCTCCGGCAACTTCACGTCCTTCCAGCCTCGCCTCGAGATTCTGCGCGAAGGCACCCGCAAGCCGTGTCACGAGGTCGCGTACGATCCCACCGCGGCTGAACTGAGCCAGCGGGCCAGCAAGGGAGTACGCGATTGAAACAGTGACGAGTGTAGATTCGCCCGCATCTTCCTCAGAGAGCTCGTATTCGACACGCCCGCGCGCCAGCGAGGCGCTACGGGCGTCGCGGCCTTTGCCGTCGATTGTGCCTCGCCATTTGTCCTCATCGCGCGTGACGTCCGCTTCCCCTTTCAGATCCGCATTGATTGGACCCAACTTGACGAGCATACGCCCCTCTACATGATTGTTCTCCGGAGGCCGGTCGAGGGAGACGCCTGGCATGCAGCCGGCAACTTTTTCTATGTCACCCATAAGTGCCCATACAGCGTCGCGGGGGTGGTTCACCGTAATCATCTGGGTGAGTTTGGTGAACTTGCCCTCCTGTACCATTTCTCCGGTCTGCACGTTCCCGGCTGGGTGAGCAGCGAGGGTAGGCGCTGCCTCATGTGGGGTATGTTTTGCCCGGTCGGTGGGCCGGGCGGCTTCGGGCTTACCCTCCTTCAGGCTGTCGTGAGCGAAAGGACCTGGCGCGGGACCCAATGGGCGGTCAACAGCGGCCTGATCCTCAACAAGCTCGTAGTCGCCGGCAACCGTGGCAATCGCCTTTACGATGCCCATGTATCCTGTGCAGCGGCACAGATTGCCACTCATTCCGACGCGGATCACCTTCTCATCGCCCGCTGCGCCACGGCGAATGAGATCGCGCGCGGCGACCAGCATGCCGGGCGTGCAATAACCGCACTGCAGCGCGTGCTCAGCTGAGAACGCATGGCGCAGTTTCTCCATCAACGGGTCATCATCAAAGTCTTCGATTGTTCGAATTTCGGCCCCGTCACATGTGACCGCATAGGTAATACAGGACCTGGAAATCTCGCCATCGACAACAACTGTGCATGCCCCGCAGACGCCGTGCTCGCAGCCGACATGGGTGCCGGTAAGGAAAAGTTCCTCGCGCAGGAAATCGGCCAAATTCGTGCGTGGTGTGACCTCGCGCGTGATCTCCTTGCCATTGACAGTCAGCGTGATCCGGTTCATCGCTGCACCGCGTCGTGGACGGCTCGCTGCAAGGTGATGGCGCGTAACCGCAGATCATAATCATCTGCGTTCATGCCGGCATCGCGAAGGGCTGCACCTCCCATTTCTATATCGAAACTGTCCGCATCCATCGGGTCGGCTGATCTGAAGAGGTGGCGCGGGTCGGTGAAAACAATCGGCGCATGAGATCCTCCCGCCGCGGCCATTCGGAATTCACCCTTCTTATCGTCAATCGCTACCGCACCGATGGCATCTGCGAACTCGCCGGTCTTGCGGCAAATCTTGTGGTAGCCGTGCCGTATAGCGCGGCTACGTTTGGGAATTCGTACCGCTGCAACCAGCTCACTTGGTCCAAGGTCCGTTTCCATGGCGCCTGTCACGAAGGCGTCGAGTGCTGCCCGGCGTGTGCCGTTTGCACCAACGATTTCGAGTTCACCATTGAGCGCAAGAAGTGCCGCGAGCCAGTCGGCCGCCGGGTCCGCATGAGACAGGCTGCCGCCGATTGTGCCGCGCGTCCGCACCGCCCTGTAGGCGATGCCCGACGCAACACGGTTGAGATAGCCGTTGGCTGGTTCGCCGATGCGGCCATCCTCAATCGCGGCATGGGTGACACAGGCGCCGATTCCAATGCCATCATCGCCTTCCGTCACAGCCGCCAGCTCGGGGATGCGGGTGATGTCTATGAGAAGTTCCGGTTGGACCAGCCGCAGATTGAGCATCGGTCCGAGAGTCTGGCCGCCAGCAAGAATTTTTGCGTTCGGATTGGAGTCGAGCAACTCAAGGGCAGCCGAGATGCTGCGAGGCCGGGTATAATCAAAGGCTACGGGTTTCATGCCGCGGCGCCTTCCTGAACCGCAGCGATCGCCTCGACAATCCTTCGTGGTGTCACGGGCGACATGGTCAATTCAGCACCCAGATGCTTCAGCGCGTCATTGATGGCATTCGTGATCGCAGCAGGCGGGGCGATAGCGCCCCCTTCACCAATACCCTTCACACCGAACCGCGTGTAGGGGGAGGGGGTTTCCATGTGGTGGATCCGGATTGACGGAACTTCCGTCGGCCCAGGAAGCAAATAATCCGAAAGCGTGGAGGCCAAGGGCTGTGCCTCGGCGTCAAAGAGCATCTCTTCATAAAGCGCCGTTCCGACACCCTGCGCCGCACCACCATAAATCTGACCGTCGACAATCATTGGATTTACCAGCACGCCGCCATCCTCAACGATTACATAGTCAAGAATGTCCACTTCGCCCGTCGATGTATCGACGGCGACCACAGTCGCATGAGCCGCATAGCTGAATGTTCCGGAGTCGCGTTCAGGTTTGTAGCCTGCCGTTACCTCCAGACCGGAGGGGTCAACGTCGTCCGGTAAATCCTGGGGCCGCCGGTACCAGACATAGGCAACCTCCTCGATTGTCAGCTCGCCTGTGGGGCCAAAAGCCCGCCCATCCCTGAGCGTTACGTCCTGGGGCTTGCATTGCAGCATTTTCGCAGCGATGGAACGCGTGCGTGCGGCGAGCTGGTCGCAGGCTTCAGCAACCGCACCGCCTGACATGACCATGCACCGCGAACCCCAAGTCCCGGTGGAGTAGGGCGTGTAGGCTGTGTCACCGTGAACCACCTTTATCTTGTCGTGAGGAATGGCGAGGATTTCGTTGGCAACCTGAGACAGTGTTGTCTCGAGACCCTGACCATGGGAGTGGGCGCCAATCCGCACTTCCAGCCCGCCATCGGGTGTAAGGCGTGCATTTGCCTGCTCATGACCCGGTACCATCGGAATGCCCCATCCGGCGTAGACGGATGTGCCGTGAGCCGCCTGTTCGCTATACATGGCGAATCCGATGCCGAGGAGGCGTTCATCGGATTCGCCTTTCTTCTGACGTTTGCGGATCGCCTTCAGGTCGATTTCCTTGACGGCACGGCGCAGGGCTTCCGGGTAGTCGCCGGAATCGAAGTGCTTCTTCGTAATATTCTCGAAGGGCATTTGCTCCGGGCGTACGAGGTTTTTCAGGCGAACATCAGTCGGCTCCAGTTCAAGCTCGCGTGCAACCGCATCGATCATCAACTCCATCGCAAAGCACACGCCGGTACGAGCCACACCGCGATAAGGGAGGATCGGCGGTTTGTTGGTCGCAGCGGAAAAAGTGTGGCAGCTATAGTGCGGGAAGTCGTAGACGCCGGGCAGAATGCTTGCCACTTGTGCCGCCTCAAGGCAGGCAGAAAACGGATAGGAAGAGTAGGCGCCCGAGTCGACGGTGGCCTCCGCGTCGAGGCCCAAGAGCTTGCCGTCCTTGTCAGCATAGGCTGTCAGCACATAGTGGTGCTCTCGGCAATTAGCAGAGGCGGTCAGGTTTTCACGCCGGTCTTCGAGCCAACGCATGGGATGGCCGAAGTGCATAGTGGCCCAGGAAAGGCAAACTTCCTCGGGGAGCAGGATGCCCTTGTAGCCGAACCCCCCACCCACATCGGGGGCGATGACCCTGATGTGGCCGTGATCAATTCCGAGGCACTCTGAGAGTCCTGAGCGGACAATATGCGGCATTTGCGTGGACGAGTGGATCGTAAGCTGTTCCAGCCGATGATCCCACTCGGCAACGACGCCGCGACCTTCGATCGGGCTCATGCACTGGCGGGCCGTTGAAAACTCGCGCGTGACCTTGATAACCGCCTCGCGTTCGGCCTGCGCCATATCGTACTCGACGAGGGTTTCCAGAAAGATGTTGTCGCCCCAGTCGTCATGCACCAGGGCAGTGTCTTTTTCGCGTGCCTGCAACATGTCGTGTACGGGCGGACGTTCCTCGAAATTCACTTCCACGCGCGCGACCAGATCTTCCGCCTCCGCCCGCGTCGGGGCGATGCAAAATGCGATCAATTCACCGACATGTCGAACTTTCTCGTCAGCGAGAACGGGCTGGCTGGAAGGCTTAAATCCCGGCAGGCTGGTGATCGCCGTTATGGGCCTAACCGATTTCATGTCGGCTGCAATGACGACGTTTGCCCGGATGTCTTCAGGGATCGTGACTGACTTGATGCGGGCGTGAGCGAGTGGGCTCCGGACGAAAGCTACATCTGCCATGCCGGCACGCCGGATATCTCCGACGAATTCACCGCGACCGCGCATGTAGCGGTCATCTTCCTTGCGGATGAGCCGCGCGCCTACACCCTGCTTCTTCATGACCCGGAACCGTTCTATGGCCGCCGTTCAGTGCGGCGCAACTATTAATTGGTACTATTGTTAGTACAACAGTTCCAGCATAGTGCGCGAAGCCTCAAGGGGCAATATCGCTTGGGAAAACCGCCTCCGCCAGTGGCTACTAGGAACGGTTCAAAAGCTCGATATTCAGCTTCACCTTGTCGCCGCGATAGACGATGTCGCCTGAATAGATTACGACGCCATCCGCGTTGGTGACGACGCAATGGGCTTCTGCGGTCGGGGCGTTGAGCGGAAGCTCCAGTTGCAGCGCTGTCTCCACGTCGGCAGCACCGATGCTCAAGGTTTGATGCGCCCGGCTGATCTCAAGGTCATCCATCTCATTGATTACCGCAAGCGCGACCCTGGAGCGAAAAGCCGCGGGATCTCGGTCGTGAATGTGTTTGGCAACATGGACGCTCGCGACAGCGTAGGGTTCGCTTCCGTTCAACTGGACGCTTCTGAAGAATTCATAGGCTTCCGCCGGCCTGCCGTCGTCGGGGTCGATTTGCAATTCATGGGGCGTTTCGACATCCAGAAACTTGGGGACGTTCGCACTGATCAACTCAATAAGAGAATCCCAGTCCGTTGCGAGGTGAAGCCACCGATCGTTCACCGGTGTGCGCATAACAAAGGTCCCTTTGCCCTGGTGGGACTTCAGCAAGCCTTCATCCTGCAGCAAATCAATCGCCTGGCGCACCGTCACACGGGCAACGCTGAACTCACTCTCCAATTCTTCAAGCGTCGCAATTTTTTCTCCAACCGCCCAACGGCCTTCCTGTATCCGCCGGCGCAGGGCCGACGCCACCTGCACATAGCGCGGTGCGCGCATCTGGGCATATGTGCCCGCGAGCCCGGTCAGCACGGCTTCTGCCATTGTAAGCTCCCAATGTTTGTACTGACGGCCATCGGTTGTTGTTCAAATGCAACAATAGGATGGGCCACAGCGGTTCCCACTACACGTTGGCGTGAGTCTCCGGCTAATACAAGGTTGCGTAGATAGGCGGGCAAGACGCTTCGTTTACTCTGCGTCACACCAGTCGCAAATACTCAGCGCGTATACCTTGATAGCCGTCATATAGTCGTCGATATCCACATACTCGTCGTTGGCATGCATTACCGCCGTAGGGCCAGGTCCAAAAATCACGGTGGGGGTATCACCGTCGTTGATCAGGAAGCGGGTGTCTGCGGCACCTTGCCGTCCACTGATTTCCGGATCCTTGCCGGTAACTTCCTTAAAGCAGTCAACCAGCGTTGTGACGATGGGGTGATCTACCGGAATGTCGGCTGCTTCTGCATCAAGGCCGCCAAACTTGTTGCCGAATGTAATTTCCGGCGGATGGTCTTTCATCCACTCGTCTTCGCCTGCGACCTTGGCGATGTGAGCGAGAAACGCCTGTTTGACGCCTTCGTGGTTCTCGCCCGGAACGGTGGCGATTGAACCCTTGAGCAGACACGTGTCGGGAAACGCGCTTGGAAAGCTGCCGGACTCAATCGTCCCCACGAGGCAGGGCAGCGTGCTCAGGATGTGTGGGTAAAGCGGGTGCGATACCGTCTCGAGCCGGTGCTTCTCATGATCGTCGATCGCGACCTTGATCTTGTAACCCAGGTCGATTGCATTCACGCCCTCATAACGTTGTTGAATGCCGGCTTTCTTTCCACGAATGAGAATCTGGAACCAGATGCGGCCGATGCAAGCGGGCTGAACCGCAAGCGTGCTGGTTTCCCCGGAGATCGCACCGTCTGCCTTGTAGCCACGCAGCACTGTGTCGAGCGTGCCGTGTCCGGACACCTCCTCATCCACGACCAAATTCACCAGCACGTCACCCTTGAGCTTGATGCCGGCGTCTTCAATATACTGAACGGCAAGGACCTGGCATGACACGCCACTCTTCATGTCAGAAGAACCGCGGCCGTAAATGCGGTTATCGCGGATCTTTGCTTCCCAAGGATCGTCGGTCCAGGATTCGCGCGGACCTTCGGGAATAACATCAGTGTGGCCGTTAAGCAGCAATGAGCGCCCACCGCCCGTGCCCTTGCGGGTGGCAACGATGTTGGGCCGGCCTTCATAACTTTCAGTGACGACCGCTGCTGAGGGATGTTTCTGGATCTCCTCTGCATCCATGTCCCACATATCAATCTCGAGGTTCATGTTCTCGAGATAATCCTTCAGATGAGCCTGTATCGGGCCTTCATTGCCTGTAACACTCGGAAATTTAACAAGAGTCTGAAGAAATTCGACGGCGTGGTCGCGTTTGCCGTCGATCAATTCGAGCAATTTTTGCCGCTGGGACTGGTCCATGATGCATCCAATGAGTTTCTAAGATTAGAACAACGATATAATGGGCACAAAGATTGCCTGTCAACGAATGCTCAAATTCGGGTTTCGCATCTGAACCTAGGCGGCCTTGGTTCAGTCTACGTTTGTCGCGATACCGAACGATGTCGGCGAGCCGTATTCCGCTGTATGTCCTTCCTACTGCCCATTTCCTATTTTATATTATTGTACTAATAATAGGATGACTCAATGAGTTTCCTGTTTTATCCCAACGGGCTATCTCGAGGCGCAAAAGCGGTTTTCCGGACGCCGGCAAAATGAGCGTCAGCTCCGGTTTGTAATTTTCAAGAGGATCAAATGAACGAAAATCGCCCGAAGCTTGCTGTGATCGGCGGGACCGGAAATCTCGGACATGCGCTTGCCGGGCGCTGGGCGCGGGCCGGGTATGAGATCATAATTGGCTCGCGGAGCGCGGATAAGGCAGCGGAGGCCGCCGCCCAGCTTGTAACCGCAAGCGACGGCACACTGGCAAGAGGATTGAGCAATCACGAAGCGGCGCTGGAAGCCGATATTGTGGTGGTCGCGGTGCCATTCGCTTCACAAGAGTCTATTCTAGGGGCAATAGCCGATGCAGTGGGGGACAAGCTTGTTGTCGACACCACGGTGCCGCTGGTGCCGCCGAAGGTGGCCAGAGCACAGATGCCGGACGCGGGCTCAGCGGCAATGACCGCCCGTGCTGTTCTGGGCGACGACACAAGGCTGGTCTCCGCATTCCACAATGTTGCGGCACACAAGCTGAAGCAGGATGGCGATGTGGATTGTGATGTTCTGATATTCGGTGATGATCCCGCGGACAGGGAAGCCGTTGTGGAACTCGCACAGGCTGTGGGAATGCGGGGGGTTCACTGCGGGCCGCTGGCAAATTCAGTTGCCGCGGAAGCGCTAACATCGGTTCTGATTGGAATCAACAAGCGGTACAAGGCGGATGGTGCGGGCATACGTATCACCGGAATTCCCGGTGCCTAGGTTCCGAAAGCCGAAAGGCAAGAGTAAACAATGACAACCAGCTTTACGGTAACGGGCGTTGAAGGCGTCCCCCTGATAAAGCCGGGCGATGACCTCGCCGCTATCCTGATAGCCGCCGTCGGCGAACAGGATATTCAGCTCCTTGATGGGGACATTATTGTTATCGCCCAAAAAATCGTTTCAAAGGCGGAAGGCCGCCTGGTCGATCTTTCCGCGGTCGATCCGTCTGCTGAGGCCTCAAAGCTTGCTGAAAAAACGGACAAGAATCCCCAGCATGTGGAGTTGATCTTGCAAGAGTCACGTGAAATCGTGCGCAGCAAGCCCGGCGTCATCGTTGTCGAGCATCGGCTGGGGCACGTACTTGCCAACGCAGGCATCGACCGATCCAACGTGGAAGCGCCGACCGACGGAGAATCGGCTTTGCTGTTGCCGGTTGATCCTGATGCCAGTGCGGCTGCGCTCAAAGACCGGTTCGAGGCGCATTGGAACCGCGAACTAGGGGTGCTGATTGCTGATAGCGTTGGACGCGCATGGCGTCTCGGTACAGTCGGCATCGCCATTGGCGCCGCAGGCGTGGCATCACTTCATGACCAGCGGGGTGATCCTGATTTATTTGGCCGGCCCATGGAGACGACGGTCACCGGTCACGCGGACGCCATAGCCTCAGCTGCAACTCTATTGATGGGCGAAGCGGCCGAAGCGACGCCGGCGGCGGTCGTGCGCGGTGTCGTGCGTGGCGAACCAGCGCCGGCGCGGAGCATCAATCGGCCGAAAGCTGAGGATATGTTCCGGTGACGGTGTCAGCCCAAGATACCCGGACCGGCAGGGTGGTTGCCCTGTGCGGCGGCATCGGCGGGGCCAAGCTTGCCCTCGGTCTGTCAAAAGTCATCACCGACGAGCGGCTCATTATTGCCGTCAACACAGGTGATGACTTCGATCATCTGGGATTACACATCTCACCTGATGTCGACACGGTGACTTACACGCTGGCTGGCGTTGCCAATCCGGAAACCGGTTGGGGTCGTGCCGAAGAGACCTGGAATTTCATGAAATCTCTAGAGACCCTTGGCGGGGAAACCTGGTTCCAGTTGGGCGACAAGGACCTGGCCACTCATGTCGAGCGCACGCGCAGGCTGCGCGAGGGGGAATGCCTGAGCACGATCACTGAAGATTTCTGCAAGCGACTGGGAATTGCCGTGCGCATTCTTCCCATGAGCGAAGACCCGGTGCGAACTCACGTCGATACGAGTGCGGGTCCGATGCCGTTTCAGAACTATTTCGTGGAACGCCGATGTGAGCCGGAAATCGAATCTATCCGGTTTGAGGGGGCGGAAAGCGCTGGCGTTCAGAGCGATATTTCTATGGCATTGAAACACCCGGAACTTCGCTGCGTCATTGTCTGCCCGTCCAATCCCTATCTCAGCGTCGATCCCATGCTGGCGGTCGGCGGCATGCGTCAGATGTTGCAAGGTACAGACGCACCTGTCGTTGCCGTTTCACCACTGGTGGGAGGGAAAGCGGTCAAGGGGCCAATGGACAAGGTCATGAGCGAATTGGGTCATACGTTAAGCCACGCCACGATTGCTGATCACTATAACGGCCTGATCGACGGGCTGGTGGTCGATAGCGCCGATAGCCAAATTCCAGATCGTGTGGCGGTCGCGGTTGAGAACACCATGATGCATTCCCTGGATGACAAAATGAATCTTGCTCGCACCGTGCTCGCATTCGCAGATGAAATTTCGGCGAGGCGGCCAATGCAGCATGAGAGGTCAGCATGAGGGGTATCGTCGGTGTCGTTCCCATGAAGCCACTCTCCCGGGCGAAAAGCCGGTTGGCTGGATCCTTGTCGGAAGCGCAACAGAGCACCCTTGTCCGCGGCATGTTGGCCAGAGTACTTGCCGCACTTCGGGAAGCCGGAAGCATAGAGCGAACCTTCGTCCTGACGGCAGATGCCGATTTGGCAGAGTTCGCCGCCACATATGGCGCCGAGCACATTCCTGAAACCCGTGTTGACGGTTTGAATGCCGCAGTGAAAAATGCGGCCGATCACGTTGAAGGACTGGGCGCAAGAGCCATGCTTGTATTGCCCGGGGACGTGCCGCTCGTTTCTGCCGCCGAAATCGATGCATTTGTTTCGTGCGCACCAGGCCATGGCGTGGCCTTGGTTCCGGCACATGACGGCGAGGGAACGAACGCCATGCTGCTTGCGCCGCCAGGTATCCTGGAACCTTCTTTCGGTCAGGCTAGCTTTGAACGACATACAAAGGCTGCCAAGGGAAGCGGCATTGATCCGGTCGTGCGCGCGTTTGAAGGAATTTCCCGGGATATCGATGACATTGACGATCTCAAATGGCTGGCAGCCCGCACGTCGGACAGGCCGGAATTCGGTTTTGTCCGTGAGAGCATCCAACCCAAGGGCAGAAAGAAACGCCCGGCCGCACCGGGCAGGTTGCCGTCGTCCAGCCAAATCGGCTTGTCTGGCGAAATGATATCAGCGGAGCAAGCCCTGACGCTTGCCGACAGAAACGATCTGGAACGTCTCTGTGCCATGGCCGAAGACCTGACGATTGCGGGTCACGGCGAACAGGTGAGTTTCTCGAAAAAAGTCTTCATCCCGCTGACCAAACTATGCCGCGACGTTTGCCACTACTGCACATTCGCACAAACGCCCAAGAGACTAGCGCACGCATATCTCTCGCCCGATGAGGTGCGTCAGATCGCGCACGCAGGGGTGGCGGCGGGGTGCAAGGAGGCCCTGTTCACGCTCGGCGACAAACCGGAGTTGCGCTATGGCGCGGCCCGTGAAGCGCTCGGGCACCTCGGGCACGACAGCACGCTTTCCTATCTCGAGGCGTCGGCTCGCCTGGTGCTTGAGGAAACCGGTCTGCTGCCGCACCTCAATCCAGGCGTTATGGACGAGGATTGGCTTGCCCGGCTGCGCACGGTTTCCGTGTCGCAGGGGATCATGCTGGAGTCCCTGTCGCCACGGCTGATGGGCAAGGGGATGGCGCATCACGGTTCACCCGACAAGGCACCACCGGTGAGACTGGCAACCCTAGAAGCGGCAGGGAAGGCCCACGTTCCCTTTACCACCGGGCTGCTCATCGGTATCGGCGAAACCCGTGTCGAGCGGATCGAAGCCCTGATTGCTATGCGTTCCTTGCATGAACGTTACGGCCACATTCAGGAAATCATCATTCAGAATTTTCGCGCCAAGTTGGGGACTCGCATGGTCCATGCGCCTGAGCCGACGCTGGATGATCATGTCTGGACCATTGCCGCCGCACGTCTGATTTTCGGGCCCGATATGAATATACAGGCGCCGCCAAACTTGCGGCCGGGAGCGCTTGCGAAACTCATCCGCGCGGGCATCAATGACTGGGGCGGCGTCTCGCCGGTTACACCGGACCACGTCAACCCGGAAGCGCCTTGGCCTCATCTTGACCGGTTGGCCGAAGAAACGAACCGTGCGGGCCGGTGCCTGACTGAACGCCTCGCAATCTATCCTGAATATGCCCGCAAAGCCGAAGACTGGGTTGCGCCGCCGGTCCGCCCGGCATTACTGAAACAGAGTGATGGCGAAGGCTATGCGCGTGAAGACGACTGGTTCGCCGGATCAGACACACTGCCGCCGGCAGATGGCGTTTGCTCACCCAGACTTAATGTCCGACACCACGCAATGTCGCGCGCGCTTGAGAATGTAGCGGCCGGTCGGCTGGATGAAGCAGGAATTTCCCAGCTGTTCGCCGCACGTGGTGCGGCCTTCGATGAGGTTGTCTCGGCGGCCGATACCCAGCGGCGCGGACGCAACGGCGATGCAGTGACCTACGTCGTCAATCGCAACATCAACTATACCAACCTGTGCACCTATGGATGCCGGTTCTGCGCTTTTTCCAAGGGGCGCATTTCGCAGGGGCATCGCGATAAGCCGTACGACCTGACGCTGGATGAAATTTCTGGCAGAGCGTCCGAGGCCTGGGCGCGGGGCGCGAGCGAGGTGTGCCTGCAGGGCGGGATCGGCGCGCGCTACACCGGCGACACGTATCTGGCGATTGTGAGCGCGGTTAAGTCCGCCGCGCCCGACATTCACGTCCATGCCTTTTCACCGCTTGAAATCACGCACGGTGCTGAAACACTCAAGCTACCCCTTGAGGAATATCTCGCCCGGCTGCGCGACGCCGGCCTTTCCAGTGTGCCGGGTACGGCGGCGGAAATTCTCGATGACGACGTGCGCCACGTCCTGTGTGCGGACAAGATCGATACTGCCCAATGGCTCAAGGTCATGGAGGCGGCGCATGGTGTTGGACTGCGCTCGACCGCGACCATCATGTTCGGCCACGTCGACGGCTATCGTCATTGGGCACGGCATCTCATGCGGATACGTGCGCTACAGGAAAAAGCGCAAGGCTTTACCGAATTCGTGCCGTTGCCATTCGTGCATATGGAGGCGCCGATTTACCTCAAAGGCGAGTCTCGGCGCGGACCCACCTGGCGCGAGGCAGTGCTGATGCATGCGGTTGCGCGACTGGCGCTCGATCCCGTCATCACAAACATCCAGGCTTCGTGGGTAAAGTTGGGGCCGGAGGGGGCCGCGCGTTGTCTCTCAGCAGGCGTCAACGATCTCGGCGGTTCGCTGATGAACGAATCCATTACCCGCGCCGCGGGCGCTGTGCATGGGCAGGAAATGACACCTGACCGAATTGCGGCGATGGTCCGTGATGCCGGTCGAACGCCCGCCCGGCGCAATACACTTTACGGTTCAATCAGCGGTTCCGAATTGCCCGATGCCGAACCCGACATCCTCCCGGTTTCGCTGCGGCTTGTCGCGGCTGAATAGGCTCTATGGGAAATGAGCCCCCATCCGTCGCGAAAACGCATTTCGAAATCGGATGAGGGCCCGGGAGGAGTTCCCTACAGTGCCCGTAACTTGGGCATAATTTCATTCGCAATCAGTTCGACTTGGTCGTCCTGATAGCGGTAGGGAACGAAAATAATCCGGTCGATGCCGGTATCCAGATGCGCCTTCAGCTGCTCCACGCACTCATCAACAGTGCCGATGATGGCACTGTCGGGCGTTGACTTGCTCCAGCTGGCAAAGTCCCACTCGGTGTTGAGCCACTCAAGCATGTCCGCCTCGACCTTGGCACGCTCACCGACGATGATCGGCAATTGGTTGGTTGACTGAAGCGTGTCGGGATCCTTCCCGCCTTCCTCGGCAAACGCCCGGATTTTCGCCCAGTCTTCCGAGAAGCCTTCCGGCGTATAGAAATAGGTCAGCCAGCCGTCGCCCTTGAGTGCGGCGCGCTTGAGCACTGCGTCCACATATCCGCCAATGAGGATCGGCGGACGCGGCTTCTGATACGGTTTGGGGAACATGACGGATTCACGCATATTGTGTGGAGGATAGTCCCCGGTGACCATGTCCTCGGTCCACAGACGCTGCAGGATTTCAAGGTTCTGGTCCATGATTTTGCCGCGCTTGTGGAAGTCAATGCCGACGGCGTCGAATTCGCGCTTGTACCAGCCGGATGCCATACCCAGCACAAGCCGGCCCTTTGAAATCAGATCCATGCTCGAGAGCTGTTTTGCCAGCACTAGAGGGTTACGCAGCGGCAGCACCAGAATGCCGGTGCCAAGCTTGATCTTTTCGGTCCGCGCGGCCACAGCCGTCAGCAGGGTCAACGCGTCAATGATCGGAAAGTGCGGGTCAACGCCAAGAAGAATATGGTCCCATACCCAGACGGACTCATAGCCAAGTTCCTCCATGCGTACGCCGTATTCGATGAGCTTCTGGGCGTCAGGCAGATCGGGAAATGCCTGAAAGTTACGCATTGCAATGCCGAATTCGGTCTTGTTTTTTGCCATCTGGCTTCCCTCTGTGTGTTTCCCGTGTTCGCGCGACTTAGGCCGTGTACAGCCGCTCGGGATCAAGATTTCTCAACACCGCAAGTTCGTCCTTCTGCGGTGGATCGGTGCGCCCGACATGGTCGGGAATGGTGATATCAAATCCGGTGTTGTCGCGAACTTCATCGGGCTCAACGCCGGGATGCAATGCAAGAACCTTCATTTCCTTGGTGTCGTCGTCAAAGTCGAGAATTGCGAGGTCGGTCACGACCCGGAACATGCCGCCGGCAATCAACCCGCAGTCAGCACGGCTCGAGCCGCCATCGATAAAGCCTGGGCTGGTGATAAAATCCACCTTGTCGACGAAGCGGCGTTTCTCATGCTTCATGGCGACGATCATCTGGGTGAGGCTAGAGATGTCATTGCCGCCGCCGGTTCCGGGCAGGCGGGTCGCAGGCTTCTCCGGATCGCCGATAAACGAACTGTTGAGGTTTCCATAGCGGTCAATCTGTGCGCCGCCCATGAAGCCGACATCGATATAGCCACGCTGCAACAGAAGCAGTACGTCGGTGATCGGCAGCACCATGTTGGCGCGCCGGGTGCAGCGCTGCTCGTTCGTGGACGGCGGCAACTCTCCAGGCACAACAAACGGACCGATGACGCCGCCCTCGAACAGGATCGTAAGACCGGGCGCGTGGACGCCCTGGGCAAGCGTTGCCGCGAGCAGCGGGATGCCGACGCCGGCGAATACGATCTGTCCGTCCTTGAGGATGCGCCCGCTCATCACAGCGAGCAGCTCGGATGCGGTATAATTCTTGCGCTCAGTCATTGTAGATGCTCCGTCCTCGCCGACTTGCATCCACGATTTCCGCCGCACCGAGGAGGTCCAGATAGTCAGACCAGCTTGACGGGCCGTAATAGAAGTCATCCAGATATTTCTTGATGCCGGCTTCCGGGTCCTTCTTGGTCTGCTCGGCAAGCGCATCCATGTGATTGAAGAAGGGTTCGTAGACCCCATAGCATTCATGCGGGGCGGAGCCATAAGGCACTTCAACCACCGCATCGACTGTAAAAAAGGGAATCCGCGTCTGATCAGGCGCGCGACGGATACTGTCGTTGGAGACAATCTGTTCAGTGGTCAGGATAACCC
This sequence comes from Hyphomicrobiaceae bacterium UBA2767, assembly GCA_002352635.1. Classification (GTDB taxonomy): domain Bacteria; phylum Pseudomonadota; class Alphaproteobacteria; order Rhizobiales; family Methyloligellaceae; genus UBA2767. The sequence continues at coordinate 80,444 of DEIT01000087.1, forward strand.
TGTTCGCCGCCATCGCCATATCGATGTCCATGAACTGGAGCCCATCGAGTTGCGCATTGCCATAGGCGTCCGCGCGCTGGACGTGAATGAGCGCGATGTCCGGGTTCAGCGCCGGCAGTGCCAGCAGGCGTTCTCCTGTAAAGGGGCACGTGACTTCTTTGACTTCATCGCCAAGACGCGCATTGACGTCGGAACCGATCATCGAACGCACGGGCATATAGGGGATGCCCATGGCGCCCGCGCGGTAGCGCAATCCGATCGACATATGGCTCCACTCGTCGAACCGAGCCTGTCCACTCTCGGTGTAGTGGCGCATGACCTTCGAGACACCCCACACGATACCCTGGCTGAACCAGCTCGTAATCACGTGTTCGCTGATGCCGGAGCCGTAGAGTACCTCGCCTTCCGACGACATGATGCTGCGTGAGACAGTGAGGTTCTTTTTTTTCGCCCGCACCAGCGCCCAGATCATTGCAGTGGGCGTGCGCGACATTGTGCAACCGCCAAGTGCCACATGATCACCATCGGAGACGAACGAAGCCGCCTCTTCCAGTGACATGACCTTTTCGCGCAGGCCCCGGTCACGCTCTGCGGTGCGCCGCCGTAACTCCAGATGTGGTAGTACCAGTGTTTCTTCAGCCATAGTGCAAACTGTCTCCCATTCCGGTCGCGGCGCGTTCAGGCAGCGGCCGACCGCGTGTCCTTGTTGAACCGGACAATCAGTTCATCCCAGGTCTCGATGAGGCAGTGCAGACCACGCCAAAACGACTGGTTCCGGCGCTTGTCGAAATCGGCAAGTGAGATCCCCTGTTGCTCAACCCAGGTGTAGTAGCCCAGATTGAACATCCGATTTCGATCCATCGCGCTTGTCTCAAGCACATGATCGGTCGCAACCGCCTTAAGATGCGCCCCATACAACTGCGCGGCGCCGTCGGAATCGATGCCGTCCCACCCAAGTTTCTCGAGCGTGCCTGCCTTCTCGGTCTCATACATGGAGGCCGAATCCGTTGCGACCGTGACGATGGCGTCGGTTTCAGAAAGGTCGAGATACTTCGCCAATTTGATGGCCGCAAGGATATTGCAAATGCTGGACAGGCCAAAGTAGCGCAGCGCCGATATCGTTTCCGCATTCACGCCGACACGCTGGGCAAGAAGGCGCCGGCCTTCGTCGGTATTGAACAAAACATTCAGGCCGTCTGTCGCGGCGTCCGACACGGCGATGACGAAATCACTGTTCGTAGCGTTGTGAATGAGCGGAATATGCTTGTCGCCAATGCCCTGGATGTTGTGTTCGCCATAGCCGTTGTAAAGGAGCGTCGGACATTCGACGGGTTCTACAACCGCGATGCGTGCAGCCAGCCTTTCTTTCAGATAGTCGCCTGCGCCGAGCGTGCCCGCAGACCC
>DEIT01000087.1:81901-90058 GCA_002352635.1 Hyphomicrobiaceae bacterium UBA2767
GCTCAAGCGCCGGACCCGTGCATGTATAGTGGCCGAGGTAGTTTCCGAACTCGGAAAACTGGTTGACGATTTCATTGTCCGGATCACGCTCAAGTTCTGCGCACTTGTCGTAGATTTCCTTCACATTGCTTTCGGTTCCCGGCGTGCGGATAATATCGGCCTCGTCCACCACCCAAGCCTTCAGCCAGTCGAAACGTTCCTTGCTCATACCCTCCGGCAACACGGCAACACCGCGGCAGCCGAGAATGCGCGAAATCGCAACGCCGCCGCGGCAATAGTTGCCAGTAGACGGCCAAATCGCGCGCTGACGTGCCGGGTCGAACCGGCCTGTTACCAGCCGCGGAGCAAGACACGCATAGGCCGCGAGCACCTTGTGTGCGCCGATCATCGGAAAATGCGCACCCAGTGCAACGACAATTTTTGCAGGGACGCCGGTGAGCGATTGGGGCAACACCACATGAGCCGGGGTGCGCATAAACCCTTTGCCGTCCGGTGAATTGTACCAATGCACGCGGAACAAGTTCGCCGGATCCGCCGCGTCGGCATCGATTGAGGTGAGATTTGCGCGCAGAGGTTCAGGCAGGGTGAACGGGTCCGCAAGCTGCGCGAATGTCGGCAGAGTCACACCGTTCTCGCCAAGCAGCGCGACGGTGCTGCGATACACCGCCTGATCGTCTATCTCGGTTGGAAAATCGAATGGCCCCATGACTGTTTTCGGTCATTCCAGAGTGTTGTCGACTTGGCAGGTGCTGTAGCTGATCGTTAGCACCGGAAATCATAATTGATATGGTTGTTCTATTATTAGAACAACTAGTATCCGATGATGTGCGACGCCTTGCAACCCTTTTGCCGAAGATTTGACGAATAGCGTTGTGCCCGCGTTGGACATGAAGGCTCAACCTTGCGGTTTCTCCTTCACATGGCGGCATTCTTTCGGTGTTTGTTCGATGGTGTCGAGCGGAGATGTCCGCAGCGCGAAACCTGCCTGCCAACGCGTGTATAGCGAACTACGACGAGCGCAGCGACATTGATGTCATGACGATCGACCCATCGTCGGGGTCATGGCCGAAAGCGAACCCGAGTTTCTCGCAAAGCTGCAGCATAGGGCGGTTTTCACGCAGAACACTCCCGAAGACCTCCTGAATGCCGCGTGCCCCGGCATAGACAAGGATGCTTTTGAGCAAAAGTGTCCCAAGGCCCTGTCCGGTCAATTCGTTCCGCACGATCAATGCATACTCGGCGCGCTCATTGTTCGGGTCGGAGGAGATACGCGCAACGCCATAGATTTCGGCCTTGCCTGGCGCGCCCGGACTGGTGAGAAGCAGCGCCATTTCGCGGTCATAGTTGATCTGGCTGAGCCGGGCGGCCATGGGGTGATCTAGCGTCTTCATCGGGACAAAGAAGCGCCGCTTGATCTCCTCCGGTGTCAATTTGGCGAAGCCCGCACGCAGAGCAGGTTCGTCCTCCGCCTTGATCGGGCGGACCAGGAGTTCCCGCCCGTCTTTCAGCTTAACTGTCTGCTCGAGCTCCTTTGGGTAAGGCTTGATCGCCAACCGCAGGTGCGGATTGCCGTCATAGGGTGCGACCCGGATACGCGCATCGAGAGCTGCCACGCCATCCTGATCAGCGAGCAGCGGGTTGATATCGAGTTCCTTGATCTCGCCGATGTCGATCACCAGCTGCGAGACCTTGACCAGAACAAGTTCCAACGCCTGCAGGTCAATTGGCGGACGGTGGCGATACCCCTTCAGGAGCTTGTAAATCCGCGTGGACTCGATCATCTCACGCGCAAGGCGTAGATTGAGCGGCGGCAGGCCAAGCACCGTATCGCCGAACAGCTCCACCCCTGTTCCGCCCTGGCCGAACAGAACAGTCGGGCCAAACTGGGCGTCTTCGCTCATGCCGACAATCAGCTCGTAGGCACCACGGCGCGTGATCATCTCCTGAACCATGATGCCGTCAATACGTGCATCAGGTGCTACATTGGCCACCCGTTCCAGCATGTCGGCGGCCGCACGTTCAACATCGTGGGGCGTTTGAAGGTCGAGCACAACACCGCCCACATCCGATTTGTGCGAGATGTCCCGAGAGAGGATCTTGAGTACGACAGACCCGCTGAATTCGGCCGCAAGCGCGCGAGCCTCCTCAGGCGTCTTCGCGATCTTCGTCGGCGTAGACGGGATTTCGTAAGCCTGCAGCACCTTCTTCGCCTCAGGTTCCGTGAGCAACTCTCGGCCCTCCTCAAGCACGCTCTTTATGATCGCTTGCGCCTTTTCTGTGTCCGGTGCGAACTCGACCGGGATTGAGGGCGGCGTCTCCATCAGCGATATCTGGCTTCTGCGGTAGTTGACGAGATGCATAAAGGCGCGCACCGCATCGTGCGGTGTGTCGTAGGTCGGAATCTGCTGTTCGGAGAAAAGCTTTCGAGCGCCCTCCACGGACGCGCCGCCGAGCCAGTTCGTCAGTACCGGTACTTGTTTTTGAGCCTTTGCGGTTTCGATGACCGCCTCTGCCGCGAGCGTGCCGGATGCCATTGCCGTAGGGCAGGACAGAACCAGGACCGCGTCCGTCTCGTCGTCTTCAAGCAGCACCTTGAGACTATCCTCGTACCGTTTGGCGGGTGCATCGCCGATGATGTCCACCGGGTTTCCATGCGACCAGTTTGCGGGCAGGACCTTGTCCAGTTCAGCGAGCGTCTCAGGCCCCAGTTCAGCCAGCCGGCCACCCTGAAGGGCGAGGGAATCCGTGGCCAGCACACCAGCACCGCCGCCATTCGTCAAAATAGCGAGCCGTTCGCCGGCAGGCACGGTGATCTTGCTCAGTGTTTCTGCCGCATCAAAAAGCTCATCCAGCGTCGATACGCGAAGCACGCCCGCGCGCCGGAACGCTGCTTCGTAAACCTCGTCGGAACCGGCCATCGAACCCGTATGCGATGCCGCAGCTCTGGCGCCGGCCTCGGAGCGCCCGACCTTCACGACAATGACAGGCTTGGCGCGGGAGGCTGCGCGGGCCGCAGACATGAACTTGCGGGCATCGGTGACAGCTTCGATGTAAAGCAGAACGGCGCGCGCTTTGCGGTCGGTTGCCAGATAGTCGAGCATGTCGCCAAAGTCGACGTCGGACATGTCTCCCAGCGAGACCATGTGGGAAAATCCGATGCCGCGCTCGTGCGCCCAGTCAACGACCGCCGTGGCAACGGCACCGGACTGGGTGACAAATGCCAGCCGGCCGTCCAGCGCTTCCATTTTCGCGAAACTTGCGTTGAGGCCGATGGGCGGCGCCATAATGCCGAGACAATTCGGGCCAATGACGCGCAGCAAATGAGGCCGCGCGTTATCCAGCATCTCTTGTTTAAGATCTTGCCCTTGCGCCCCGCCATCCGAAAAGCCTGCACTGATGACAACGGCCGCCTTCGTGCCTTTCTCCCCGAGTTCCTTGATGATGCCAGGAATGGTTCGCGGGGGCGTCGCAATGATTGCCAGGTCCGGTGTCTGCGGCAGGCTAGCGACATCGCGATAGGCGGGCAGGGCAAAGACGTGCTCCCGTCGAGGATTGACGGGAAAGACAGGCGCATCAAGATTGCCGCGGACAAGATTTTGCACCAGCACGGCCCCGACGGACCCGGCCTGACTGCTTGCGCCAATCAGGGCAACGGATTTCGGCTCGAAAAAACAGTTCAGATTGCGCGTTGTCATTGCTGAGTGCTCATCAGGTGAGGATACACGCGCTGACCCTTGCGGTCAGCTCTGCAGGATGTAGGAGCCGGGCGCATCTGCGGCCGGGACATACTCTGTGCCGGGGTTTCCCATTTGCGGTGGTTTGGCGTTTTCACCAGAATGCTTCTCAAGCCAGTCCTTCCATGCGGGCCACCAAGAACCGTCAACCTCCGGCTTGTCGCTGAGCCAGCTTTCCGGATCGGTATAGAACTCGTTTTTGGCCGCGGTGCTCATCCGGTAGCTCCGGCGTGGATGACCAGGCTCAGACACAATGCCGGCATTATGTCCTCCGCTGGTCAGCAGAAATGTGACATCCGTGTCTGCCAGCAGATGAATCTTGTAGACCGAGCGCCACGGTGCAACATGATCCTTGAGCGTTGCCACGGAAAATATCGGTGCGCGAATATCGGAAATCGTGATCGGGCGCCCGTCGATCACGTATCGGCCCTCCGAGAGATCATTATTGAGAAACAGCTTTCGAAGATATTCCGAGTGCATCGCATACGGCAGGCGGGTCGCATCTGCGTTCCACGCCATAAGATCGTTCATCGGACGCCGCTCGCCCATCAGGTAGTCATGGATCACGCGTGACCAGATCAGGTCGTTGGACCGGAGTAACTGGAAGGCTCCAGCCATCTGCCTGGTGTCGAGAAAGCCCTGTTCCCACATCATGTCTTCCAGAAACCGAAGCTGGCTTTCATCAATGAAGAGTTCGAGTTCCCCGGGTTCCTCGAAATCAACCTGGGTGGCAAGAAAGGTCAACGTCTTGAACCTGTTGTCGCCATTGCGGGCCAGGGCCGCCGCCGCGATGGCGAGCAACGTGCCCCCCAAACAATAGCCTACGCCGTGGATGTCGCGATCAGGCACGATGGAGGCGATTGCCTCCAATGCCGCGCCGACACCCAGGTTGCGATAATCCTCCAAGGTGAGATCGCGGTCCTCGGGCCCCGGGTTTTTCCAGGAGATCATGAAGACCGTAAAGCCCTGATCCACCAGATATTTGACCAGCGAGTTCTCTGCTGAGAGATCGAGGATGTAGTACTTCATGATCCACGCAGGCACGATCAGCAATGGCTCGGGGCGTACATTTTCGGTCGCCGGTGCATATTGGATCAATTCGATCAGCCGGTTGTGGTAGACGACTTTTCCCTGCGTGATTGCCACGCTCTCGCCGGGGACGAACTGTTCGGCCCCGATGGGTCTCTTGCCGCTCGCAGCGTGTTCCCAGTCCTCAAGAAAATTCTGAAAACCGCGCACCAGATTCATGCCGCCCTCGGCCTGGGTTTTTTCCAGCACCTCAGGGTTGGTGGCGAGGAAGTTTGATGGCGCGAATATGTCCAGCAGCTGGCGGGCGGTAAATTCCAGCTCGCGCTCATGTTGACGCGTCACGCCGGGAACGCTGGTCGTCGCGTTGTGCCACCATTGCTGTTGAAACAGAAACGTCTGATAGAAAAAATTGAACGGCTGGCGCTGCCATGCTTCGCCTTCGAAGCGCTTGTCCTGAGGCAGCGGTTCTATGCAGCGGCCTGTATGGCCGGGCTTCATTGCGCAGTGTCCGGTATATGTGACCAGCCGAATCCACTTACGCCATGCCTTTTCGACCAGCTGCGCCTGCTTGCCCGGTGCAGAGGTCAGGTGGATCAGCCAGTCAAAATACGCCGCGGCCAAAGCGGCTGGCGAAAGCCCCATCGTGAAACGTGCCAAGGCTGCATGGGTGGAGCGGTTGAGGACATCAGCCAGCGCCGAGACGGTATAGGAATCCCGCTCTGGAAATGGTCGTGGCGCGGGGAGAGGCATTGAACTCTGTTGCGCGCCGGTTTTGCTGGCCACCGCCTGCGGCACACGACCCGATGAACCGTTCTTTGTCGCGGCAGTCGCATTCTTAACGGTACGTTGTCGTGGCCCCTTCACGCGCTGATTGCCCATGGGTCGAACTCTTTTTTCTGGTCTCCATGCACTGGGTGACAGCTCTTGCTGGAGAGCATGGACGCGGCATTCCAGTCAGTATTTCGCCCGTCAATCACCGTGCCGCATTTCGTCGATACCCGAAATATAGTCATTGATATTGCGCCGCAGCATGACATAGATCAAAACATATCTCGGTTCTTTGCCGCATTCCAACATTGGATTGTGCGATGCAATAGATGCAACCGGAGAAAGCGCGCAAAACGACATCTACATGTCGCGCCGGTTTGGCCGTCTACTCGGAGAGTGACGTTATGATCGTTCGAGCATGGATCATTGTGGCTGTCATGGTGATTGTTGTTGCGTCCGGGGGCTTTATCTATTGGCAGGATCGGCTCAATTCACGTCTGCCCGACGGCATCGCATTCGGCAACGGCCGGATCGAGGCCGTGCAGGTTGATATCTCCACCAAGATTCCGGGCCGCGTGCAGGCGGTTTTCGTCAAGGAGGGCGATCTCGTGAAGCCCAGTGAGAAGGTTGCGACCATCGATACGGCGCAGCTCAGGGCGCAGCTTCTCAGGGCGCAGGCGGATATCGCCAGCGCCGAAAGTCAGGTTGCCGCCGCAGAGGCCTCCATCGCTCATTCCAGGGCCCAGCTCATCCTGGCGGAACAGGAGCTTGATCGCGCCAGTCGTCTGGTTGCGCAGGGCCATACAAGCAAGGAAACCTACGACAACCGTTTGAGCACCCGGGATGTCGCGAAAGCAACCCTGGCTGCGGCAAAGGCGGAGCTGGTGTCCCGGCAGCGCGGCGTCGACGCGGCGCAGGCCACGGCACAGGAAATCAACACGCAAATTGACGACAGCGTTCTCGTCTCGCCTGTTATCGGCAGGATTCTGTATCGCCTGGCGGAGCCCGGAGAGGTGCTCGGCGCGGGCGGAAAGGTGCTGACGCTCGTAAATCTGGGTGACATTTACATGGAAATATTTTTGCCTGCTGCGCAGGCGCACCGCGTAAGCATTGGTAGCGAAGCGCGCATCAAGCTCGACATTCTCGATTTCGCCATACCGGCAACGGTGAGCTTTGTGTCTCCGGAATCGCAGTTCACGCCGAAACAGGTCGAGACGCCGAGCGAACGTGAAAAGCTCATGTTCCGCGTCAAGGTGCGAGTGCCGCAGGATCTGGTGCTCAAGCATATCGACAAGGTTAAGACCGGTGTGCGGGGTGTCGCCTATGTCATGCTTGGTGAAGACCCGAAGCCCGAATGGCCGGCGTTCCTGCAGAAACTGCCGGCAGATGCGGCCCAGCCAACGAGCGCAAAATAGCAAGAGGCGCAGTTCGTGCAGACGCCCAACCAGCCCGTCGCCCGCATCGAGGACGTGACGCATGTCTACAAGGATGTGCGTGCGCTCGAAGACGTCTCTCTCGACATTCCCGCAGGGCAAATGGTCGGACTGCTGGGTCCGGACGGCGTCGGCAAATCGACGCTGCTCGGCCTGCTCGCGGGTGCACGAAAACTCCAGACCGGCCGGCTCTTGGTGCTTGGCGCCGATATGGCGACGTCACGCGAGCGTATGCGTGTCGGTCCGCGCATTGCCTATATGCCCCAGGGGCTCGGCAAGAACCTCTACCAGGAGCTGAGCATCGCCGAGAATCTGGATTTTTTCGGCAAACTGTTTGGCCAAGGCGCCGCCGAGCGCAAGGCGCGGATCGACCGGCTGACCAAGGCAACCGGCCTGAACCCGTTTCTCGACCGGCCCGCGGGCAAACTCTCGGGCGGCATGAAACAGAAACTGGGTCTGTGCTGCGCGCTGATCCACGACCCCGACTTCCTCATTCTCGACGAGCCGACAACCGGCGTGGATCCTCTTTCGCGGCGGCAGTTCTGGGAGCTGATCGACGCCATACGAGCCGAAAGACCGGCCATGAGCGTGCTCGTCTCGACCGCCTATATGGACGAGGCGAAAGCGTTTGACTGGCTGGTTGCGATGGACGGGGGGCGCGTCCTCGCGACGGGTACACCCGCAGAACTGAAATCCAGGACAAAGAGCAAGGATATAGAAACCGCCTTTGTGCGCCTGATGCTGGACACGAAGGCTGCCGGGAAGGGACCTCTGCGCATTCCGCCGTTCAAAAGCCGCGACGGGGAACCCGCCATCGTCGCCAAGGGCCTGACGCGCAAGTTCGGGGATTTTGTCGCCGTCGACGATGTGAGCTTTGAAATCCAGCGCGGCGAGATCTTCGGATTTCTCGGCTCAAACGGCTGCGGCAAGACCACGACCATGAAGATGCTGACCGGACTGCTTCCGGCATCGGCGGGGGAGGCCTTCCTGTTCGGCAAGCGCGCCGACGCCAACGATCTGGAAACGCGCAAGCGCGTCGGCTTCATGTCGCAATCCTTCTCGCTGTATGGCGAGCTGACCGTGGCGCAGAACCTGAAACTGCACGCGCGGCTGTTCCATCTCGAGCCCGACCATGCGGAAAAACGCATCGATGAGCTGGTCGAGCGGTTTGGTCTGCGCGCCGACATGGACGC
>DEIT01000087.1:90145-100003 GCA_002352635.1 Hyphomicrobiaceae bacterium UBA2767
GTCGACCCGCTCGCGCGCGATGAGTTCTGGGAATTGCTCATCGCCCTTTCGCGCGAGGAGGGCGTCACCATCTTCATTTCGACCCACTTCATGAACGAGGCGATGCGCTGTGACCGCATCTCTCTCATGCATGCGGGCAAGGTTCTCGTATACGATACGCCGAAGGATCTGATCCGCGAGAGCAAGGTGGCCAGTCTGGAAGAAGCGTTCATCGGCTACATCGAGGGTGCCATGGGCGGAGAGGAGCAAACAGAGACGGATGCTCTTGAAGCCTTGCGGGAAACACCCGATCAGCCGACCGCCGGTCGCGAGCCGGGAGAGTTTGGACATTGGGCATTTCGCCCGGCGCGCGCGCTGGCCTTCAGCTATCGCGAGATGATGGAGGTTCTGCGCGATCCGGTCCGGCTCGCTTTCGCCTTCCTCGGCACCATGGTTCTTCTCGTGATCATGGCGTTTGGCATCAGCCATGATGTCGACGACCTGACCTTCGCCGCGCTCGATCTCGACCAGACGCCGGCAAGCCGCGCCTATCTGCGCAACTATTCCGGATCGCGTTATTTCATCGAACGGCCGGAGATCCGGAGCAAGGATGAACTGGAGAACCGCCTGAAATCAGGCGACGTCACGCTGGCGATAGAGATCCCGCCCGGTTTCGGGCGCGATCTGGCGAAATCAGCCAATCCCCAGGTCTCGGCGTGGATCGACGGCGCGAATACAATGCGCGCGGGAACCATCGAAGGCTATGTGGCGGGCGGGCACAATCTGTTCCTGTCAGACGTAGCCCGGGACAAGGGCCGCGATGCCGCAGCCGGGCGGCACGCCATCATCGAGCCCCGCTACCGCTACAATCCGTCTTTTGAAAGCATCTACGCCATGGGACCGTCCATCCAGGCAATGCTGCTCTTGTTGTTCCCTGCGATCCTGATGGCCGTCAGCATCGCGCGCGAGAAAGAAATCGGCACCATCACCAACTTCTATGTCACGCCGACAAGTCGGCTGGAGTTTCTGCTCGGCAAGCAGTTTCCCTATATCGCCATCGGCATGGTGAATTTCGTCGTGCTGACATTGCTGGTCGTCTTTGTGCTGCAGGTGCCGCTCAAGGGCAGCATCGCGACCCTCACGCTCGGCGCGTTCCTCTATCTCGCCGCATCGACCGGCTACGGCCTGCTGATTTCCACGCTCACCAAGAGCCAGGTGGCGGCGGTGTTCGCCACGGCCATCCTGTCCCTGCTGCCGACCATCCAGTTTTCCGGCATGATCCAGCCCGTATCGACGCTCGAAGGCGCGGCCCGGATCATGGGCACTCTGTGGCCGACGACCTATTACATGCATCTGAGCGTGGGTGCCTTCACCAAAGGACTCGGGTTTCGCAAACTCGTGCCCGACCTGATCGCGCTGGCCGCTTTCATCCCGGTGTTCACCGCCGTGGCCGCAGCGCTTCTGCGCAAGCAGGAGCTATAGGCGATGCGGACCTGGATCAACATCTTCTGGCTCGGCACCAAGGAGCTGCGCAGCGTCTTTCGCGACGTCATCATGGTTGCCCTGATCGTCTGGTCCTTCAGCTTCGCGATCACCGAACGCGCACGCGGGATCGGCGAAACCGTCAACAACGCCTCAATCGCCTTTGTCGACGAGGATCATTCCGCTCTGTCTGCCAAACTGCGCAACGCGTTTTACCCGCCCTTCTTCAAGGTGCCGGAGGTGATCAAGGCGTCCGAGGTCGATCATGCGATGGACCAGAACCGCTACATCTTCGTCGTGGTGATTCCGCCTGACTTCGAGGCGGACGTAAGACGCGGACGCCAACCGACGATCCAGCTTAATATCGACGCGACCGCCGTCAACCAGGCCAATATCGGCGCCCAGTACATCCAGAGCATCCTGAGGGATGAGGTGAACCATTTCGCCCGCCGGTCCGACATCGAGACGGTTGAACCGGTGAGCTTGGTCATCCGCCGCGCCTTCAATCCCAACGGAACGCAGGCTTGGTTCACCGCCATTGTCTCGATGCTCGACCAGATTTCCCTGCTGACGATTCTGCTAACCGGAGCGGCACTAATACGCGAGCGCGAACACGGCACGATCGAACATCTTCTGGTGATGCCGTTGACATCGTTCCAGATCGCCATGTCCAAGGTCTGGGCGAACGGGCTGGTCATCCTCGTCGCGTTCATCCTGTCGATGAACATCGTCATCCAGGGCATCCTCGACGTGCCGATCGCCGGCTCCAAGGTCCTGCTTCTTTCAGGCACCGTCATCTATCTGTTTGCCGCCGCCGCAATCGGTATTTTCCTTGGCACCGTTGCCAAGACCATGGCCCAGTTCGCGCTGTTGATGCTGATGGTCATCATGCCGATAATGATGTTGTCGGGCGGCATCAGCCCGATCGAAAGCCAGCCCGAGATCGTGCAGCCCTTCACATGGCTTCTGCCGTCGCGCCACTATATGGCCTTCGCGCAGGCCATCGTGTTCCGCGGTGCGGGCTTCGATATCGTCTGGCTGGACTTTCTGAAAGTTGCGGGGCTGGGCGCCGTTTTCTTCACCTTGAGCCTGATGCTGTTCCGGCGCTCGATCACCGTCAGCAAGTAGAGATTTCGGCCAAAACTCTATTTCCGTCTGCAGCCCTTACCGGACGGCGGAGTAATAGGATGTTTCCGCTGTCGCTTCTTGCGACAAATGTGGACGATGCGAGCAAAGCCTGGCGTCGAAAACTGTTACAGCTCCGGCAATCGCATCCCAGCCGGACGTGTGTCCGATGTGGTCAATGCCCTTCATGAGGTCTTCGATGGCTGCTGTTTGTCCTGTCATCATGGCTGTCAGGGCTTGATGAATGCCCCGGCTTCCTTCCCCTCGTGATGCCGCTTCCAGGTGTGCATACGATATTGGAGTGGTGACATCCTTAGTGCGCCCACTGGCCAGCTTCCATACGCTTTGGCGGACGTCCGACTGCTCCAAATAATGCAAAGCGATCATCATGCCGGAAATAAAATCATCGCCAGAAGGCGTCAGTCCGGGCCCCAAGCCTATCAGGGGGTGAACCCAATGGGGGTCAGGCCATCTCTTGTCTGGTGTGGTCATCGACGCAGTCAGCCATTGCTGCGCCTCCAAAATCGGCCCTTGTGCACGTCTGGTGACGGGATCATCATTTTCTGAACGAGAGGTTGCATGGAGGAAATGCCCCAACCCTTCGCGCGGTACTCGCTCTGTCGTCGCCCCCCGAAAAGCATCCAGCCCTTGTTTCAGATCAGCGAATTTCCAGGCCTTCGGTGGCGGGTCGGGCTGCCAGCCGGTCGTACCGGACAAGGGAAATGAAAACCGCTGGCCAATGTCGATGGACATTGAAGAAACATTTACTTGCTCACCGTGCCGCACACCGCTTGCTGACCAGTCGGTCCCGGCCGGCGCATCAGTGATCAGGTTCAACGGTGCCGGTTCGAGTGTTTCGTTGCCAATGCAGACGAAACCAGTGATCGTCTCCACATAGAAACTGGAGCAGAATACCGCGGCAACCTGGCCATTCTGTACGCCTCTCAATGCTCGCGAGGCGGCACTGCCGGACAGGTGAACAGGGAAACGAAAGTGCCCTGGATGCCTATGCATCACCCGCCACCACATGGGTTCCGGTTTCACCACGCAAGGCCAGCATAGCCTCTTCAAGCTGCGCGATGATGACCCGCTGTCCACCCCCCTCCAAAAAGCGAAGTGCTGCGTCAATCTTCGGTCCCATGCTTCCCGGGGGGAAATGTCCTTCCGCCTGCAACTCCCGCAGCTCACGCATTGTCACCTGCTCCAGATCCTTCTGCTCGGGCGTTCCGAAGTTGATCGCGACTTTTGGCACAGCCGTCAGGATCATTAGCACTTCGATGCCGAGCACATTGGCCATATGCGCGGAAGTAAGGTCCTTGTCGATCACCGCCTGAACGCCGTGTCGCACGCCCTTGGGACCGCGTATGACCGGAATACCTCCACCACCACCGGAGATCACGACGGTGCCACGCCGCGACAGGACCTGAATGAGCGAGATATCGCAAACATGGCGGGGCATCGGTGAAGGCACCACGTGGCGCCATCCACGCCCGGAGTCCTCCTTCATCCGCCAGCCCAGCTCTGCATTTATCCGCTGCGCTTCTTCGGCGTCGTAAAATGCTCCGATTGGTTTGCTCGGATCGTCGAAGGCGGGATCGTCCGGATCGACTTCGACCTGTGTCAGCAGACACGCCACATGGCGACCGCTGTCAGCCTCACGGAGCGCATTTTCCATGGCCTGCATCAGAAGGTAGGCGATACCGCCCTGAGAATGCGCGACGCAGATATCCAAAGGCATGGGGGCGATCGTGTCGCGCGTCAGCGCCTGGCGCATCAGTATCTTGCCGACGACGGGACCGTTGCCGTGGGTAACGATCAGTTCGTTGTCGAGCATCGCCAAAGGCAACAGGGCGTCGGCTGTGCTCGCCGCTATCGCCTTCTGCTCCTGCGATGTTCCTTCAATGTCTTCCGGGTGTGTGGCGTTCCCGCCAATAGCAACAAGAACCTTGTCTGGAATGTCGAATGAAGACAGCATGGCGCACCATCAGCCCCGGGACCGAATGGCCGAGAGGGCCCATCGGGCGGCGTCCGCATTCGTGGGGGCGACATGAACGCCCGCCGTTTCGAGTTTCGCCATTTGTGCTGAGCGGACTTGCGGGTCCTCCTCGGTTCCCGTCACTGAGGCGACGATTGCTGGACCATCTTCCGTATGATGTTCCTGCAACACATTCGTGAAATGACCGGCCGGATCCTCATGCGCGCCAAATCCAATGACCACGTCGGCCAAAATTACGCCGACCTCCTCATTTTTAAGAGCGTCAATCAAGATCTCGTCGCGGACGCTTGGGTCGATCATGGGATGCGGTTTGCCGCGGGTATATTCATCCGCACCCAGATCGAGCATCAAATGCCCGTTCGCGGTCTTTCCCAGAACTGGAACACCGGGGACAGGTGCGTTGGAAGCCACTGGCTCATCGGCGGCGTGGAAAATGAATTGAGCTTCCGCGCAGAGCGTTCCGCCTGAGAAAAGGCCCTCCACGCGAGTGCGATGCGATGGCACATGAATTGCTGCCAAATCGGCATCACCGGCATCCAGTGCGAGCGCCGACCTGGCGGCCTCCTTTAGAGTAAACACCTGGGTTACGTTGGTCGGCATTGGGCTTTCTTCGGCACCAATGAAACACACCGTGGCTGGTTTTTTGCTTTTCGCAATGCGATCCAGGACTTTTGCCGCGACGCCGGGCTTCGGCGGTTTTGACACCAGCACGATATGCTCAGTCGCCGCATCCCCATCCAGAGCATCAATTGCCATCAGGGTGGAGATGGCACCAACTTCCGGCGTCAAATCCCGTCCGCCGACGCCAATCGCGTGCGAAATGCCGCCGCCATACTGACTGACAAGACAGGAGACCTCCTGTGTCCCTGTCCCAGAGGCGCCAACGATCCCGATAGTTCCTTGGGTTACCCTGTTGGCAAATGCCATTGGGGTCCCGTTTATGATTGCCGTACCGCAATCGGGACCCATCACAAGAAGCCCAAGTTCCTGGGCCTCTTGCTTCAGAGCGACCTCGTCGCGGATATCGACATTGTCGCTGAAAATCATCGCGTGCAGGCCGCGCCGGATCGCTTTGCGTGCCTCAGCGATCGCAAAATCTCCCGGGACTGAAATGAGGGCCAGATCGGCGTCCGGCTCCAGCTTGAGCGCCGCGCGCAGCGTTCGGGGATGCCAGGCGGCGGCGTCAGCACCGCGAGCCGTTGGCTGATCCAGCATTGCTCTGGATTCGGCCAGAGCCTGGTCGGCGCTTTTCTGGTCTCGGGCACGAATGCCGATCACCAGATCACCGCCCTCGGCCGCGCGTCCTGCGTCATCGAGTAATCCCGCATCGCTCATGATCTGGCGGTTGGCAGGGGTGCCCATCATAAGGGCCGCTTCGTCCACGCCCTCAAGCTCGGCGATGGTGCGCGAGAATCGCATGAGCGCAACAGAGTCGAGATAAAACCCCCGGCGCACGTCATTGATGATGACCTTACTCATGACACACCTACGCTTTCGGCGAATGTTTCAAGAGCCTGTCTAAAACAGCCCATTGGCGCACGCACAACGCCTGCACCCACTTGCCCAACGCCTGGCTCTTTGTGGGCAATCCCGGTGTTGATGGACGGTGCCAGTCCGGTTTCGACAACAAGGCGGATGTCGATGCCTGTCGGCACGCCCAGATAGTCGAGCGCGGGAATAGTCCATTCCGGATTTTCGCCAACCGTGATCTCACCCATGGTGCGTGTGAAATTGGCCGCGCCCGATGCCGCGCCTGCCCCCACAAAGCCTGCAACAGCGGGTGCTGCACCCATGGCAAACCCACCAAGGCCAATCGTTTCCACGATGGTTGAGTCGCCCATATCCGGGTTTGCGTCTTTTTCCGTAAATCCGGGGAAATACAGTCCTTCCGGCATTTCCACCGGCGCCGTGAACCACGTATCTCCTGTCCCGCTGACCCGGATGCCGAAATCGGTGCCATTGCGGGACATCGCCGTGACGAGGCTTGATCCCTCGATACCGCGAACCGGGTCCATGATTGCTTTGCCCATCGCCATGGCGATGTTGAGAAAGAATTGGTCGTTGCCGGCAACAAAAGCCAGTGCCTCGGCAAGGTCGTGGGTGTCATTCGCGGTTTCCGCCATGGCGGGAGACAGCCCCCGCAGGGTCAGCCCCGAACACGCAACGTTTCGCTGATGCATTTCGTCGCCCATCGAGAGGCCGCGGGCGACAAGACTTTTGAGTGGTAGGCCATCTCCTGCACCAAGGGCCTTCCCCATAGCCGGGCCGAGGACATCACGCAGCCAGGCCAGCCGTTTGAGAACTTCATCATCGTTGCCGCCGAACCGCATCACCTTTCCCAAGCCTTCATTGATGGTGCAGTAGGCGCGGTTTCCGAAAGTGCGATTCTCGACGATCATGACCGGCTGGCTGAGCGTGGTCATGCCGGTCATCGGACCGACAGCGTCAAAATGGTGGTTGGGATGGAATTCGAACGCACCTTCCGCTGCCATGTTTGCGGCCGTTTCCAGATCGGGTGCCCAGCCCTCGAAGACCGCGATACCCATTACCGCACCCTGCATCGGTCCGCACATTCGTTCCCAATCTATGGGCGGGCCGGCGTGCAGGATCATCCGATCCGTGAGTTCAGGTATGACCTGGGCCGCCGGAAGCACATCGACCAGAACGGGGTCTGCTGCCAGCATTCGGCGCAATGCTTCCTGATTGGCATCTTCGATTTGTTTCATCGTGGTTCTCTGCGCGTCCAACTATGTTCCGAGTTTGGACAACAGGTCGGCGAGCTTCGGATCTCCACCGGCCGGTGGCGCCCAGTCCACCTGGACGACCGTTACTCCCTGTTGCTCAAGTTCCTTGGCAAACCCCTCAAGTCCGATGTTCACGACCTTTACAGGCGTCTTGAGGAACTGATTGACTTTGGTTTCGCTCATTTGTTTTCCTTTCCCTGCGGCCGATGAAGCCTGCCGGCTTCCCGGCTAAAGGTCCGCCTTCCACGCTTGAATCCGTAAAGCGGAACCGCGAGTTCCTGAACGGCGGAAACACCCGACTGGCACTCCAGAACAACGATATCGGCGGGGTTGCCAACACGGATCCCATAGTCCGCCATCCGCATGAGCCTGGCCGGGCGGTGGGTTACCAAATCAAGGCACTGTCGAAGGCCTGTCTCCGTTCCGATCTGAGCGATATTGGCGTAGAGATTGGCCATGCGGACCATCGAACAGTCGCCAAAGGGTGTGAAGGGGTTGAGCACATTATTGGTCGACAACGCGCAATTCACTCCTCCCTCGACGAGCCGATGCGCAGGCGCAACACCACGCACGATATCGTGGTCCCGGTCCGCGCCCATGAGATAAAGGTCCGTTGAGGGCAGTACGGTAACCGCCACACCGGCATTGGCCAAACGAGTGGAGGTCTCCGCAAATTTCTCCTTCGGCAGTGCGGAGAGCTTGCTGACATGCCCGATGGCGACGCGGCCCCCATAGGCACATTTCTCGGTCAGATCACACACATCGCCGACCGTCATACCTTCAGGATTGGTATCGAAGTCGAGATGGAAGTCGATATCCACGTCGAACTCGCGCGCCATCTCAAACACCCGTTCGATCTGACCGCGCGGATCAGTGTCCGTGTAAGGGCAGCCGCCGACAACGCGGGCACCGCGCCTCAGAGCCTCGATCATCAGTTCATCGGTGCCGGGATTGTTGAGCAGCCCCTCTTGGGGAAAGACGCAGATTTCAAGATCGATGGCCCATGAATATTCATCGATGAGCGGCAGCACCGCTTCGATGCCCTTCATTCCGATGACCGGATCAACCTCAAGGTGCGCGCGCATCCGTGTCGTGCCCTGAAGAACGGACTTCTCCAATGTGCGGACCGCGCGTTCGCGAATGTCTTCTACCGTAAAGGCTTTCTTTGCGGCGGAGACTTCCCGGATCGCCTCGTCGAGAGTTCCCTCATCGGAACTGCAACGGTCCAGGATACACGTCTTATCGAGATGAATATGCGACTCAACGAACCCCGGAACTGCCAGGCGCCCGCCGACATCGATGGTCTCGCCATCATCCGAAAGGCTGGATTCTATCGCGACAATTTTGCCTCCGGAAATGCCGATATCAGCGTGCCGTTCATCGCACTCGCCAAACAAGGTCGCATTCTTGAGCGTCAAATCCATCAGCTGCCGCCACCGAGATAAGCCTGCTCCACGGTCTTGTCGTTCTTCAGGCCATCAGCGGAACCCTCGTGAACAATATGACCTGACTCGAGAACGTAGCCGCGATCCGCAACCGACAACGCGAGCGCGGCCATTTGGTCGACGAGCAGAATTGTTCGGCCTTCGTCGCGCAACTCCGCCAACACGGAAAACAGATCTTCAATAAGCGCGGGTGCCAGCCCCAGTGAAGGTTCGTCGAGCATGATGACTTTTGGCCGGGCAACAAGACCGCGGGCAATGGCCAGCATTTGTTGCTCACCACCCGACAGCAGACCCGCGCGGCTTCCCTTGCGCCGGTGCAGCGCGGGAAACCTGTTGAGCATCTCTTCAATTTCGACGCCATCGTTGAAATCATCGCGGCAGTAGGCGCCAAGCCCGATATTGTCGACCACACTAAGTTCGGGAAACACCTGACGTCCTTCCGGCACCAGGACCAGACCGCCCCTGGCGACCCGATGCGCGTGCCATGTTGCGATCTCTTCGCCGATGAACAGTACCTTGCCCTCAATGGGTCTGTGCAGTCCGCTCAATGCTCGCATCAATGTGGATTTGCCAGCGCCATTGGCGCCGAGGACAGCGACGAATTCTCCCTTGCCGACGGATACGTTTACATCCTGGAGAACCGGCGCCGCACCATATCCGGCGCCCAAATTGATCGCGTCCAACATGATGCTGTCGATTTTTCCCAGAGCCTTCTTTCGAGCACGGTCGATGACCTCACCGGTGCCGAGATAGGCCTCGCGGACCTTGTTATTTTTGCGAATGGCTGCGGGTTTGCCTTCGGCGATGGGCATACCCGCATCCAGTACAACAATGTGGTCAGAGACTTTCATCACCAGACCCATATCGTGCTCAACCAGTATGACAATCACGCCGGCCTTGGCGATTTTTCGCAGCAGCGGAATGAGCAATTCGGTGTCCTGTGAGCTCAATCCCGCAGCCGGTTCATCCAGAAGCAGGACGCGAGGCTGGGTCGCCAAGGCGCGGGCAATTTCGACTAGTCGCTTGTCCACATGGGCGAGGTGCTTTGCCAGGGTTTGAGCGCCGCCCTTGTAACCGACAAAGGCGA
>DEIT01000211.1:0-5867 GCA_002352635.1 Hyphomicrobiaceae bacterium UBA2767
TGCCCAGGAGCAGTTGGGCGATGTCGTATTTGTCGAGTTGCCCGAGGCCGGAAAGGTATTCTCCAAGGGCGATGAGGCAGCGGTTGTCGAGTCGGTCAAGGCAGCGGCTGAAGTCTACGCGCCGGTGTCAGGTGAAATTATCGAGGCAAACGGCGACCTTGAAGCCAACCCAGGGCTCGTGAATGAGGACCCGGAAGGCGGCGCGTGGTTCATGAAAATCAAGTTTTCCGACAAGAGTGAGATGGACGGGATGATGGACGCGGACGCCTACGCTAAATTCGTGGAGGAGCAGGGCTGATGCGCTATCTGCCGCTTTCCGATGCCGATCGCAAGGCTATGCTGTCGTCGGTCGGCGTTGGGTCAATCGACGATCTTTTTGCGGATATTCCCGAAGAGGTTCGCCTGACCGAACTCATCGATCTGCCGCGCAAGGCGGGCGAAATGGATGTGGAACGTCAGCTTGGTGCAATGGCGGCGAAGAACACCGCAGCATCAGCTGTACCATTTTTCGTCGGCTGTGGAGCCTACAAGCATCACATTCCGGCAAGCGTCGATCACCTTATCCAACGCTCCGAATTCCTCACTGCATACACGCCTTATCAGCCAGAGGTGTCACAAGGCACGCTCCAGTACCTCTTTGAGTTTCAAACTCAGGTGGCCCTGCTCACGGGCATGGAAGTGGCCAACGCCTCGATGTATGACGGCTCAACCGGTTGTGGCGAAGCGGTGCTGATGGCGCACCGCGTGACGCGCCGTTCCAAGGCGGTCCTCTCGGGCGGTCTGCATCCACAGTATCGTGACGTCGTCCACACGCTTTGCCGTCTTACTGAGGAACCCGTGGAGACACTCCCGCCAGACCCGACGGGCAGCGAAGACATCATCGCGGCAATTGATGAAGATACCGCCTGCGTGGTTGTGCAGACGCCTGACGTATTCGGGCGAATACGGGACCTCGCACCCATTGCCGCGGCGGCGCATGAGAAAGGTGCACTGCTCGTTGCCGTCGTCACCGAAATCGTGTCGCTCGGCGCTCTCAAGCCTCCAGGCGAAATGGGCGCCGATATTGTCGTCGCTGAAGGGCAGTCAATTGGTGTCGGGCTCAGTTTTGGTGGCCCCTATGTGGGGCTGCTGGCGACGCGAGAGAAATATATCCGCCAGATGCCGGGTCGGGTGTGTGGCGAGACCGTGGATGCCGATGGCAAACGCGGTTTCGTTCTTACGCTATCGACCCGTGAGCAGCATATTCGCAGGGAGAAGGCCACAAGCAATATCTGCACGAATTCAGGACTTTGCGCGCTGGCTTTCACAATACATCTTTCGCTGCTCGGTGAGGCAGGTTTGATGCGCCTGGCCCGGATCAACCACGAAAACGCCATTGCTCTTGCCGACGCTCTTGAAAGTGTAGATGGCGTGGAGCTTTTGACCACGGCATTTTTCAATGAATTCACCATTCGTGTGCCAGGCAAGGCAGCGGACATACTAGAGTCGCTCGTTGAGAAGGGCGTGCTCGGCGGTGTGCCGGCGAGCCGGCTTGCACCGGATCAGGATGGCCTCGAGGACTTGATCATTGTAGCGGCGACGGAAGTGAATACAGCGGAGGACCGCCACGCATATGCGAAGGCGCTGAAGGAGGTGCTGTCATGAGCATGAATCGCGGAGGCCGCCCCACGTCGGCAGCAGGCAGCAGCAACATCGGTCATCCAACTTTCACCGGCAACAAGGCGCTGCAGATCGAGGAACCGCTCATTTTTGAGGTGGGCAACACTGGCAAGACCGGCGTCGACCTGCCCGAACCGGATGGGGAAGAGGACCGTCTGGGTGGGCTGGAGCGGAAGGAGATCGGCTTGCCGGGGCTCACCGAGCCAGAGGTCATGCGCCACTATGTACGCCTCAGCCAGAAGAATTTTGCGATTGATGCGGGCGTCTATCCTTTGGGTTCCTGCACGATGAAGCACAATGCTCGGCTCAATGAGAAAATGGCGCGGCTGCCCGGCATCGGTGACATCCATCCTTTGCAGCCCGAAAGCACCGTGCAGGGGGCACTCGAATTGATGAGCACGCTCGCCGCCTGGCTGCTTGAAATGACCGGCATGGCCGGTGTCGCGCTTTCACCCAAGGCCGGCGCGCACGGCGAATTTTGCGGTATGGCCGCGATCAAGACGGCGCAGTTGGCCAAGGGTGATGCACGCTCCGTCGTGCTGGTACCGGAATCAGCCCACGGCACGAACCCGGCAACGGCCTCACTGCTCGGATACAGCGTGCGCGATGTCGCTGCCCGGGAGGATGGAACCGTCAGTCCCGAGGCGGTGCGTGAGGCGCTAGGTCCAGATGTCGCGGGCATCATGCTGACAAATCCCAACACCTGCGGTCTGTTTGAGCGCGATATCATCGAGATTGCAGACGCGGTGCATGAGGCCGGCGCCTATTTCTATTGTGATGGTGCCAATTTCAACGCCATTGTCGGCAAGGCGCGGCCCGGAGATCTCGGCGTCGACTGCATGCATATCAACTTGCACAAGACGTTCTCTACACCACATGGCGGCGGCGGTCCTGGATCCGGTCCGGTTGTGTTCTCTGAGGCTTTGGCGCCATTCGCGCCGGTGCCATACGTGGTTCGCGACGGCGACGTGTTTTCCCTTGTTGAGACGGTCGAGGCAGCTGAAGGCATGAAACCTTTTGGGCGGCAGACTGCATTTCATGGGCAAATGGGGATGTTCGTCAGGGCACTTGCCTACATGATGAGCCACGGGTCCGACGGGATGCGTCAGGCGTCTGAAGACGCGGTGTTGAATGCCAACTATGTCCGCGCCGGATTGCGCGACATCATGACTCAACCATTCGGCGATCAGATCTGCATGCATGAGGTGCTGTTTGACGACACGTTCCTCAAGGATACCGGTGTTACCACGCTGGATTTCGCCAAAGCCATGATCGATGAGGGTTTTCATCCGATGACCATGTATTTTCCGCTGGTCGTGCATGGTGCGATGCTGATCGAGCCCACAGAATCTGAGTCAAAGGCAAGCCTCGACCAATTCATCGCGGCATTGAGGGATCTGACACAGGCGGCAAAGGAAGGCGATACGGAACGTCTCACCGGTGCGCCCTATTATGCACCCATGGCCCGGTTGGATGAGACCCGCGCCGCGCGCCAACCCATCCTTCGCTGGTCGCCAGACAGGCCTGCTGAAGCAGCAGAGTAGGGGACTGTGGAGAGGTGTCGAGGGCTTTGCCTAATTCAGCTTGCCCTTGAGATCCTTGATGGATTGGTCGACGAGCTTCTTTGAGGCGGCCGGGGTCATCTTGCTTGAGATAATCTGTTCCGCAGCGGCGATGGCCACATTGACGGCTGCAGTGCGGACCTCGCCGAGGGCTTGTTCCTCAGCGCGGGCAATCTTGTCTTCTGCAAGCTTCATGCGCCGTTCAAGGGTCGTCTTGAGGTTTTCCCGTGTCTCGGAAGCAAGGGATTCGGCTTCTTCCTTGGCCAGCGCGATGATTGACTCGGCTTCTTTTTCTGCAGCGCGCTGCTTGCGTTCATACTCAGCCAACAAGGTCTGCGCCTCTTCGCGCAATCGACGCGCTTCTTCCAGCTCGTTACGGATTGTATCTGCGCGCTTGTCGAGTGCCGCGGCAATTGTCGCAGGTACCTTCTTGTAAACCAGCAGCAGAAGGAAGAGGACAAAACACAGACCAACCCAAAATGCCGGATTTTTGATGAACTCCATACCGGTCACTCCTAGCTGGCAAGCGCTTTTGAGACGGCCTTATTTACTTCCGTCTTGGTGAGTTTGCCGCCAATCAGCTCCGTGACAATGGTCTGCGCGGCGTCTGTGGCAACCTGGCTGAGATTGCCGATCGCGGCAGATTTTGCATTGGCGATGGCCTGTTCAGCCTCTCCCATTTTTTTGGCAATCTGCTTTTCAACCTGAGCCTTTTCAGCCTCGATTTCATGCGAAAGCGTATCGCGGGTTTCCTGCGCCAGGCCATGCGCGCGGGCGCGGGCTTCCGCGAGCGCCTGTTCGTAGGCTGCTATCGCCTCGTCCGTCTGTTGTTTGAGCTGCTCGGCTTGATCCAAATCGGATGCGATCCGATCGCGCCGCTCCTCAATAACTGTGGCGATGCGCGGCAAGGCCACGCGCGCCATGACGATATAGAGCGCGACAAATGATATCGCCAACCAGATGAGTTGAGGTGCAAATGTAGACGGATCGAGGGGCGGGAACACCTTTTCCTGGGTTCCGGCACCATGAGACACTTGCGTTGTCTCCTGAGTATTATTCTTTTTTGCAGCCATCATACGATCCTGTCTTCAGGCGCTCAGTTCGAGACGTTCCCGGTTTTTCGCCAAATCAGGAAATGCCGGTCCGAAACGTTTCGCCAGTGCTCAGGTAAACAGAAGCAGGAACGCAATCAGCAGAGCGAAAATGCCAAGGGCTTCCGTCACGGCAAAGCCGAAAATCAAATTGGCAAATTGGCCCTGTGCAGCAGACGGGTTGCGTAGTGCGCCTGAAAGAAAGTGGCCGAAAAGCGTTCCCACGCCCACAGCGGCGACACCTGTACCAATGGCGGCGAGGCCGGCACCGATAAGTTTTGCTGCTTCTGGATCCATTAAACTATCTCCTTGAATTCGCTAAATGGGTTGTTGTTCTGATTTCTGTTCAGATATTGACGACCTAGTGGCCAGGATGGAGTGCGTCGTGAAGGTACATGCATGTCAGCATTGCAAACACATAAGCCTGCAGAAAAGCGACAAGCACTTCGAGTGCGGTGAGTGCAAATGCCATCATTAGCGGAAAAATGGAAACTGCTGCTAGCGTGCCGCCCGTACCGATGAGCATGGTGACAAAGCCGCCGAAGACCTTGAGTGTGATGTGTCCGGCGAGCATGTTGGCGAACAGGCGGACGGAGTGACTAACAGGCCTCGAAAGAAACGAGATGACCTCGATTGGTACCACGAGCAGGTAAAGTATCTTTGGAATTCCTGATGGAACGAACAGTTTCAGGAAGCCAAGTCCGTTTTTTGCAAAACCAACGACAATCACTGTCACAAACACCATCAAGGCCAGTGATGCGGTTACGGCAATGCTGCTTGTCGCCGTAAAGGCGCCGGGCAGCATTCCGAGCATGTTCATAAACAGAATGAACATGAAGATCGTGAATACAAACGGGAAAAATTTCATTCCCGATGCGCCAACAATATCACGCACCATAATCGCAATAAATTCGTAGGAAATTTCAGCGATGGATTGCAGGCGCGTGGGTACCAGCGCACGGCCGCCCATGCCCCAAATCATGAGGAGTGAAACGAGGACGGCGGCAATGATCATCCAAAGCGAGGAATTGGTGAAAGACGCATCAACACCGAACACTTCAAGATCAAGATGCCTTTTGATCTCGAACTGATGTATCGGGTCGGGCATGCCGCCTTGTGCTTGATGTGCCTGATCGTTCGCCACTGAATTCCCTCGTTGAGGCCGCTTAATCGTTCCTCAGGTCTCGGCTAATTTTTTGTTCCGTTCTCGGTGCCAGCCAATTCCGCTTCACTTTGCTTCATGGCGCGAACCACATTCAATATACCGGCCGCGAAGCCGAAGAGAAAAAATATCAGCAGCAGAAATGGTGATGTATCCAACCACCAGTCCAGCCCCCATCCGATCGCTACACCAACAATGACAGCCGCAACAAGTTCGCTCGTGGCCCGGACAGCCAAGCCCAGGGCGCGTGATCTTCCCTGGGGCCGATTGCTGCGTTCATCGTGCTGCACCTTGGTCTGGTCCAGCTTCCGCCTCAAATCCTTCAGCCGACGATCAATTGCACCACTGTCAGCGGTTGCATCGGCATCGGGTTTTTTGGCAGAGCCCGCCATA
>DEIT01000211.1:5962-7104 GCA_002352635.1 Hyphomicrobiaceae bacterium UBA2767
GCTCCGGATCAGCCGGTATCGCGAAACCGCTCCGCGGTCTCAAGATCGACCGAAACGAGTTGGCTCACGCCACGTTCCGCCATGGTAACGCCGAACAGCCGGTCCATGCGCGCCATGGTCATGGGATGGTGCGTAATGATGAGAAAGCGCGTATCGGTGGAGCGGTTCATCTCCTCCATCATCTTGCAAAATCGCTCCACGTTGGTGTCGTCGAGCGGGGCATCAACCTCATCCAGCACGCAGATGGGTGATGGGTTTGTAAGGAAGACGGCAAATATGAGCGCCATAGCCGTGAGTGCTTTTTCACCGCCCGACAGAAGCGTCAGTACCTGGGGCTTCTTGCCTGGTGGGCGTGCAAGTATTTCCAGACCGGAATCAAGTGGATCGTCGCTCTCAATCAACTGCAATTCTGCCTCACCACCACCAAACAACGTTTTGAAAAGACGCTGGAAATGCTCGTTGACTTCATCAAACGCGTCGAGCAACCGTTTGCGGCCCTCCCGGTTCAGCTTGGAGATTCCCTGACGGAGACGTGCAATGGCCTCGTCGAGGTCTTCCTGTTCGGTAGTCATTTCGCCAAGCTGCTGCTCGATGTCGTCGACCTCATCCTCCGCAGCCAGGTTTACACCGCCAAGACGCTCCCGGTCTGCCTTAAGGCGTGAAATTCTTGCGTCTGTTTCTGCCAGCTCAGGCATTGCCGCATCGGGCTCGAGCCCGGCGATGGAGAGACACTCCTCTGGCGAGCAATCGAGCTGCTCGGAAATCATTCGAGACTGCTCTGCGCGCCGTTCCCGCGCTGCCTCGAGTCGCGCTTCAGCGCGTGCGCGTTCCTCACGCGTTTCCGACAGGGCCGATTGTGCCTCGCGCATCGCTTTCTCACATTCACGAAGCGTGGTATCGGCATCGGCCAAAGCGTCGGCTGCGTCTTGGCGTTCCTTTTCTGCATTGGCAATTTCATCGAGCAACCGGTTGCGTCTTTCAGCAACCTTAGACGGCAGATCAGCGAAGGCTTCGGTCTCCTCCCGGGTTTCCCCGAACCGTTCCCTGAGCGTCTCGATTTGCCGCGACGCGCCGTCCTGGCGTTCGTTCCACTGTTCGAGTTCGTGCATAAGAGCGCCCATACGGTCAGTGCGGATTTGCTG
>DEIT01000120.1 GCA_002352635.1 Hyphomicrobiaceae bacterium UBA2767
AAGACGGCATCGATATAAGGTGTTTTGACGCCAGCGATCTGACCCATTTCGCTGACTGCCGCCAGAAGCGCGTCAAGTTCGATCGGCCTGCCGCGTTGCAAGTCCTGAAGCATCGCCGTGCGGTGGGCCCCAACACGGGCTGCTCCATCGATACGGCGTGTAATGTCCACTCTGAAATGAACGCCAAGCCGCTCACCGATTGTCTGCGCTTCGCGCATCATTTCCTGCGCGAGAGAGCGCGTGCCCGGCGAAGTGGCAATCACATCAAGAGTTGCATGGGTCAACACCGAAATCGGGTTAAAACACAAATTGCCCCAGAGCTTGATCCAGATGTCATCGCGAATGTTGTCATATTCCTTCGCGACAAGCCCGCCCGCATTAAGTGCGGTTACCAGTTTTCCCAGACGGACAGTTCTCTCACCCGACGGCTCTCCGAGCCCAAATCTGTTGCCGGCTATGTGGCGGATAACACCTGGTGCTTCCAACTCCGTGGCGGGATAGACAGTGCAGCCAATGACGCGTTCGGGCCCAATCGCGTTCCACTGACTGTTGCCCGGATCGACGCATTCAAGCCGTTTATTCTGAAACGGTCCCTTGAGCTTGTAGAAGTACCACCAGGGCACACCATTTTGCGCAGTCACAACCACTGTGGAAGGTCCAAGCAAAGGCACTACGCTGTTTGCGGACTCCCAAGCCTGATGCGCCTTTAGCGCAATAATCACGAAGTCCTGGCGTCCCAAATCGGCTGGATCGTCACTGGCTTCGAAGCGCTCATGAAGGATCTCACCATCAATATGGAGCTTAAGGCCGTCCTTGCGGATCGCTTCCAGATGCGCTCCGCGGGCAATCAGCGAGACGTCAGCACCACCGCGCTTGAGCATGAGCCCCAGATAACCACCGATTGCACCAGCGCCATAGATGCAGACTTTCATGTGACCAACTCCTAGCTTGAATTTCGGCGGCACGCCGGACTGAGACCTGTGAGAGCGGGCCGGCAAGCAGACAAAGAGAGGAGTGGAGCGTCTGCTTGCCAGTCCGCTTCGGGAGACTGCGTGACAGACATCACGCCGTGGACAATTCTGCCTCCCGTTTTTGAGTTGCCGACTGGAGCACCGGGTCCAACTCGACCGGTTGATCCAGTGACAATTCAGGGTCGAGGCACAAAACGTCCTCAAATTCATTCACCGCATTGATTTCCGTGCCCATGGCAATGTTCGTTACCCGTTCTAGTATGAACTCCAGCACGACCGGCACCTGATGCTCTTCCATCAGCTCATGGGCGCGGGCGAAGGCCTCGCCAAACTCATTCGGACTCTTGACCCGGATGGCCTTGCAGCCCAGGCCTTCTGCGACCGCCACATGATCCACGCCATAACCGGGCTCCGCGTCACCGTCGTCTTCGGCGTTGATGTTTTCGAAAGCGAGACTGACCTCAAAATCCATATCGAATCCACGCTGCGCCTGGCGGATGAGACCGAGGTAGGAATTGTTCACGACGATATGCAGAAAAGGCAGCTTGTGCTGGGCGCCAACGGCCAGTTCCTCAATGAGAAACTGGAAGTCATAGTCGCCTGACAACGCGACTATTTTCTTGTCTGGCAAGGCCGCGCGCACACCAAGCGCTGCCGGCAAAGTCCACCCCAGAGGCCCCGCCTGCCCACAATTGATCCAGTTACGCGGCTCGAATACGCGTAGAAACTGGGCGCCGGCTATTTGCGAGAGGCCGATAGTCGTCACATAGCAGGTATCGCGATCCAGAGCCTCATTCATCTCCTGGTACACGCGTTGGGGTTTGAGTGGGACGGTGTCGTAGTGCGATTTGCGCAGCATGACCGACTTGCGGTAGCGGCACTGATCCGCCCACGTGCCGCGGTCCCTCAGCGTACCAGCCGCCTTCCATTCCCTGGCCACTTCTATGAACTGCGAGAGAGCGGCCTTGGCATCCGATACGATGCCGAAATCGGGAGCAAATACCCGTCCGATTTGGGTTGGCTCAATATCGACATGTACGAATTTCCGGCCCTCGGTATAGACGTCGACAGAACCTGTATGGCGATTGGCCCAGCGATTGCCGATACCCAGAACGAAATCGGCGCGCTGGAACGTGGCGTTACCATAGCGGTGGCTGGTCTGCAGCCCGACCATGCCCGCCATCAGCGGATGATCGTCGGGGATGGCGCCCCATCCCATCAATGTGGGGATGACCGGAACGCCAGTGATTTCCGCAAGCTCGACAAGTTCAGCGCAAGCATCGGCGTTGATGATGCCGCCGCCTGCCACGATCAGCGGACGCTCCGCTTCGTTCAGCATCGCCATCGCCTTCTCGGCCTGCGCGCGCGTGGCGGCGGGCTTGTAAGGGACCAGCGGTTCGTATGTGTCTTCGTCGAATTCGATTTCGCCCAACTGCACATCGATTGGCAGGTCAATCAGTACAGGGCCTGGACGGCCTGAACGCATGATATGAAATGCCTTCTGCAACGCCATCGGCACCAGCGCCGGCTCCTTGACGGTGACAGACCATTTTGTGACCGGTCCGGCGATGGCCTCGATATCGACGGCCTGAAAATCTTCCTTGTCGAGCTTGGCGCGCGGTGCCTGGCCGGTAATGCAAAGAATAGGAATAGAATCAGCCGATGCCGAATACAGTCCGGTGATCATATCGGTGCCCGCAGGACCTGAAGTGCCGAGGCAGATACCGATATTCCCCGCCTTGGCGCGGGTATACCCTTCAGCCATGTGCGAGGCGCCTTCAACATGGCGCGCAAGAATGTGACGGATTGAACCCCGGTCCTTCATCGCCGAATAGAGGGGATTTATCGCAGCACCAGGCACGCCAAAGGCCGTGTCCACGCCTTCCTTCTCCAGGACCCTGACCGCCGCATCGATCGCACGCATCCGCGCCATTGGACGTCTCCCTCAAAAACCGGAACCTGCTCTTATCTATCAGATCAAATTCCTGGAAACAATATAATGAAAATAATTTCCATGATATGGAAATTAATTATATCTTTGTTATAATTGATTTTATCTATCATATTGTGACAAAGCGCCTCACTATGAGGACTCTATTCCAGTTTTTGTCCTGTATGAAATTCACACGTGCCCGAGCGAGGGTTTATGGGTAGACTGGGAATCCGCCAGGATGCCGCGGCGGCTGAAGGCCTCACGCTGAAAGAGTGAAACCGGGACATGGCACGTACCATCGACCTGAAACGTCCTCGCGGACGCCCACCTTCGATCAAGTCGTCTCAGACGGTTCAGTCGGTCCAGTCACTCGACAGGGCACTGGCACTGCTGGAGCTGATTGCGCGGGAGGACGGCCTCACACTCACCGAGGTGGCGCAACGCGCCGGGGTTCCGCCGTCCACCGCCCACCGGATTCTGTCCACGCTGCAGGTCCACGACTATGTCATGCATGATGAAGAGCGCGGGCTATGGCTCATCGGCGTCAGGGCATTTGAAGTGGGCTCATCCTTCCTTCGCAACAGGAAGCTTCACGCGATTGGACGAGCGGTGATGCGCGAGCTGATGGAAGAAACCGGCGAGTCGGTCAATCTGGCAATAGAGGATGCCGGAGCCGTCGTCTTTATCTCACAGATCGAGAGCCATCACGCGATCCGCGCATTCCATCGGCCCGGCTCGCGTGGCGCCATCCATGCTTCAGGCGCTGGAAAGGCGCTGCTATCGGCGCTGACGGATGATCAGGTGCGCCGTGTCCTTCATCGGACTGGCCTTGAAAAGTTCACTGACAAGACGCTGGTTGAGCCCGACAAACTCTTCGCAGAACTTCGAGCAATCAGGACGCGTGGATGGGCCACGGACGATGAAGAGCGTACAAC
>DEIT01000164.1 GCA_002352635.1 Hyphomicrobiaceae bacterium UBA2767
TCTACCAACTGAGCTAATGCGGCCTTTTTGTAATCCTCTACAATGCCTCGATAAATGGGAGGCGGTAAGGCTAAATACAATATCATAATGGCGCAGGTTTATTTAGTCCACGCGGTCCGGGCCGGGATCATCTGGTGCGCGAGGCGACACGAATATACGTGGCTCGGATGTTGGCGCAATCTCAGGGCTCGGCGGTGGCAGAGAGCGCAGGCTTCCCGGGAGTTCGCTGACAGGTTTCTGAGCATCCTTTTGCGGTTTTGGAACACTGCTCTTCTTGCTATCCGCTTTTTTCGTTTCTTCTTTTTTCGGTTTTCTGGTTTTCCGGGGGGGAGCTGCATCGGCAGTTACCGGGGAGACCTCGGCCGTCTCTATTTTTGATTTGTCGTTTAATATAATTGGCTTGTCGTCGGCTTTCTTGTCCGGCTGATCGGCGTCTTCATCAATCAATGATGCAGCTGCTGCAGTCGCCACCGCGGCAGCAACTGCCGATGCCTTCTCGTCGGCTGCGGTGTCTGCTTTCGTTTTGGTGGCCGGTTTGGTCTTATCAACTTCTTTGGCCGGGTATACAATCTCGTCCGGCTCTAGGGTGGTTGCCTCAACTGTAATCGGTGCATCGCTTTGCGGCGCGGCCTCTGTGGAGTTTTGCACGTCCTTAATGGATTCCTTGACGTCTCCGTGAATGTCTTTGGGGGCATCATCTTGTGGCTTGGCCTCGATCAGCGCTTCGGCGGCCAGGACATTGAGCTGTTCAAGGAGTCGATTGCTATCTTTTTCTTCGATCGAGTCGACGGGGATTTGCCAATCGAAGCTGTCTATCAATCCGGTGATCGGCGATACGGGGAGCCATTTTTCCGAGATGTACCCGTCTGCTGTCCATGTTGGATCGCGGGGGGCGTGGACGGCACGTGCCAACCATTCCCGGACCCGTCCTTTGTCGCCATATTGACCGCCTTCGATGCGTGCCATCGCCAGGCATATTCTTGCTGTCAGGCGTTTTTCGAGGAGCGGTTCGAGCGCTGCCCGTGCTGCCAGCCAGTCATGGGCATCAAGTGCGGCGTCGGCGATTGCTATGGGGGCTTCAATATTGTTTGGAGTTAATTCGGCCAGTTGGTTGACACGTTTCAGGCGGTCAGCAGGGCTGTCGCCGGGGCGGGCATAGGCATAGGTTCGGGCAAGATCGGGATGGGGTGACATTTTCCAGGTCTCGCGAATAACTTTTGCTGCTTTGGCGGTATTGCCTGTTGATGCCAAAATCCGGCCTGCGATGTCTGCCGCCGGAACGAGGTCGGGTGCAAGCTTGTGGGCCTGCAAAGCGTTTGCCAGAGCTTCGTTCATGTCTTCATCTTCGCGCTCACTGGCCTGGGCGGTGAGGAGGATGGCTTGCTTTCGCGCTGCTGCCTTTTTGTCGATATGACCATTTTTACGTGCGATCTGAAGTGTTTTTGCCGCCGCTTCCCAGTTGCCGCTCCGGCATTGCAGGTCAAAGAGTGCGTTTGCCGACCATTCCAATTCCGGGTTGAGGCCTAATGCACGTTCAGCATATTGACGAGCGGGCTCATATTCGTTTTCTTTTTTGGCTTCGAGGAACAATCCGCGTAGCCCCAGTAATTCGGTTTCAGGTGATGACAACATCGCCTCATAAATTCTACGCGATGTGGCGTTGTCGCCGCTGATTTGCGCTGTCTGGGCTCGCAGCAGGTCGGTCATTGGGTCATTGGGTAATGCCCGCCGGGCTTGCAAGGCATAGCGTTGTGCCCGCTCACGGTCACCAGCACCGATGGCGATCATGCCGTTGGTGATAGCCTCCATGCCGCGATCCCTTTTGCGGCGTCTAAAGAAATCGGAAATGGCCGTTGGGCTCGAAATCAAATTTCGCATCAGTGACCAAAGTGCCAATGTGACGGCGATGACCAGTCCGACTAGTACAAGGGCTGTGAAGAGGCTGGTTTCTATCTCGTAGCCCTGCCATTCGACCAGAATGTTGCCAGGACGATCGGCGAACCATGCAAAGCCCAAGGAAAGGAGAATAACGACGATGAAAAAGATTAGAAGGCGGATCATTGTGCTTGCCCTCCGTTAAGTGACTTCAGGGAGGTTTTGAAACGCTCCTCGAGCATTTGTAATGAGCGATCAATCGTGTTTCGCGCCTCTATTTGTTGCAACCAGAGCGCTGCCTTTTCCCGGGCGGATGGGGTCAGGGCCTTGCTCTCTTCCAATACGCCATTGAGATCGCCTGCTTTAAGTCGTGTTTCCATGCGTGCCAATATTGCTTCGGATGTGGTGCCTTCCACCTCTCCGGTTTTTCTAACCCGGACGATGTTTTTCGCACTTGAGAGGATGCTGTCGAGGACTGATCCGTTTTTGCTCCCTTCGGGGGACGATAATATATCACCGGTTATATTTCGGAGCGATTGCTTCAAGGCTGCCTCGCTGAGCACTGTCTGGTTCTTATATTTCTCGAGCGACGATAGATCAACGGCGTTGCCTGCGATGCGTCCGATTTCTTCAAGCTCGGTGGCGTAAGGGAGGCCGCTCGATACGGCGCGTTTGAGATTTGCCAATTCAAGAGA
>DEIT01000159.1:0-11112 GCA_002352635.1 Hyphomicrobiaceae bacterium UBA2767
CATGCGAATTGTGCAGAGCACAATAGATTTTGCACTGAAACTATAGGATTTTGGTGCCACATTAGGAGCGGAGGAGAACCGAAATGTGTTCAACGCAAGATATCTGCGCCGTCACCATCTCAAGGCACGCGGTTTCAGATGCCGGCTGTTGACGGACCTCACGGAGATTCGCGCTGAGCGCAAACCCTACTCGGCAGCCTCCATGGCTGCGGTGGCCGGTTCCACCCGGGCGGCGCAGAATTTGAACTCGGGGATTTTCCCGTAAGGATCAAGCTGCGGGTTGGTGAGCAGGTTCGCTGCCGCTTCGGCAAAGCAGAACGGAATGAAGACCATCCCTTCGGGAATGTCCCGGTCCTGGCGCACCTTCAGCGTTATCTCTCCACGCCGCGTTGTCACGGTGACGTAGCTGCCGGGCTCGATGCCGAGCTTCCTGATATCGTGCTTGTTCAGTCCCGCAACAGCTTCCGGTTCAAGGCTGTCAAGGCGGTCGGCGCGGCGCGTCATGGCGCCCGTGTGCCAATGCTCAAGCATACGGCCCGTTGACAGAACCATGGGATAGGCGTCGTCCGGCAGCTCGTCGGGCGGAACGATATCGGCGGGCACGATTTTCGCCCGGCCGCTTGCAGTTGGGAAACCTTGCGAGAAAATGATCTCGTTGCCGGGTTTGTCAGGTGCATCGCATGGATAGGTCACTGCGTCCTCACGGTCGAGCCGTTCCCATGTGATGTTGTTCAAAGACGGCATCACCTGCGCCATTTCCGCGAACACATCGCTGGGATGGGAGTAACGCCAGTCGAGCCCGACACGGTTTGCGATTTCCTGCACCAGCATCCAGTCCTGACGCACTTCGCCCGGCGGATCGATCACCGGACGGCACATCTGCACCTCGCGATTGGTGTTTGTGAACGTCCCCCACTTCTCAGCATGAGCCGACGCGGGAAGAACGACATCGGCGTGCCATGCGGTTTCGGTGAGGAAAATGTCCTGAACCACCAGGTGCTCGAGCTTTGCCAGCGCCTCACGCGCATGAGCCTGATCGGGATCGGACATGGCCGGGTTTTCGCCCAGGATGTACATGGCCTTGATTTCATCCTCGAGGATCGCATTGACGATTTCGACGACGGTCAGACCGCGCTTGGGATCAAGCTCAGTACCCCAGAACTCCTGATACTGATCTCGGATCTCCGGGTCTTCAACCGACTTGTAATCGGGGTAGACGAGAGGAATGAGCCCCGCGTCGGATGCGCCTTGCACATTGTTCTGCCCTCGCAACGGGTGCAGCCCGGTACCCGGGCGTCCCACCTGCCCCGTTATCAGCGCCAGAGCAATCAGGCAGCGTGAATTGTCAGTCCCGTGAATATGCTGCGAGATTCCCATACCCCAAAATATGAGGGAACGGTTCGACGTGGCATAGAGGCGCGCCACCTGCTTGATGGTCTCAGAGGGTATGCCGCATACATCTTCCATTTCCTCAGGCGGAAACTTCTTGATGTTTTCCTTCAGCGCGTCAAAGCCTTCCGTGTTCGCCTGAACATATTGGAGGTCATACAACTCCTCCTCGATGATCGTGTGCAGCATGCCGTTGAGCAGTGCCACATCGGTGCCGGGCTTGAACTGCAACACGTGTGTCGCATGACGCCCGAGGCCCATCTTCTGGCCCCGCGGATCAATAACAATCAGCTCTTTGCCCTGCTTGGCTGCATTCTTGAGGAATGTCGCCGCAACGGGATGATTTTCCGCCGGCCGGGCGCCGATGACGATGATGCAGTCTGAATCCTTTGCCGAGGTGAAAGGCGCTGTCACCGCGCCTGAATTAACCCCCTCCATGAGGGCGGCAACAGACGAGGCGTGGCATAACCGCGTACAGTGGTCGACATTGTTTGTGGCGAAGCCCTGCCGGATCAGCTTCTGGAACAGATACGCTTCTTCATTGGAACATTTCGCCGAACCAAAGCCCGCCATCGCCGAGGGCCCGTTTGCCTCAAACACCTGCTTCAGACCTCCAGCGGCCTTTTCAAGCGCTTCTTCCCACGTTGCCTCGCGGAAGACGGTCAGGACGTCTTCATCGCGCAGGTTCATCTTTGGGTTTTTGGGTGAGTCGTCACGCCGTATGAGAGGTTTCGTCAGCCGATCGGGGTGGTAGATGTAGTCGAAACCAAATCGTCCCTTGACGCATAGCCGGTTGTTATTTGCCGGTCCGTCACGCCCGTCGACATAGAGAATCTTATCGTCTTTGACATGCACTGTCGTCTGACAGCCCACTCCGCAATAGGGACACAGTGTTTCGACCGAACGGTCCTCGAATTCCGTGCGCACGCCCGTCTCATCAAGCAGATTTGCTTCCATCAGCGCACCGGTCGGGCACGCCTGCACACATTCGCCGCACGCGACACATGTGGAACCGCCCATACCGTCATCAAAATCGAATACGATCTTGGAACCATGGCCGCGATAGGCCATGCCGATGACGTCATTCACCTGAACCTCGCGGCAGGCGCGAACGCACAGGTTGCAATGAATGCAGGCGTCGAGATTGACCGAGATGGCGGTATGCGTGACGTCTGAGCTTGGTTGGCCACGTTCAGGAAAACGGCTCACGGGCTTCACACCCATGTCATCAACCCACGTCCAGAACTTTGAGTTCGGATCGTGCGCGTCCTCACGCTTCGGCTGGTCTGAAATCAGCAGTTCGAAAACCATCTCGCGCGCTTGTTTGGCGCGTTCCGTGGCGGTGTTGACCTTCATGCCTTCGGAAGGCGTGCGAATACAGGAGGCGGCGAGCACGCGCTCACCTTCAATCTCGACCATGCAGGCGCGGCAATTGCCGTCGGGCCGGTAGCCGGGAGCATCGAGGTAGCACAGATGTGGTATGCGCGTGCCCTCGCGTTTTGCCACCTGCCAGATGGTTTCCTCCGGCTCCGCCTCAACCTGTTTGCCGTCGAGTTCGAACTTGATCCGCTCACTCATTTCAGATCCTCTGGAAAGAATTTCACTACGCTGCGCAGCGGATTTGGAGCAGCCTGACCAAGCCCGCAGATGGAGGCATCGGCCATGACGCAGGATAAGTCCTCCAGCATCTCAGGGTCCCATACACCGTCCGACATCAACTTGACCGCTTTTTCCGTCCCGTTGCGGCAGGGTGTGCATTGACCGCAGCTTTCATCTTCAAAGAACTTCATCAGGTTCAACGCCACATCCTTCATGTCATCCTTGTCCGACAGGATGACGACAGCATGGGAACCCACAAAACAGCCATGCTCTTCCAGCTTGCCGAAATCGAGCGGAATGTCGGCCATGGATTCAGGCAGGATGCCGCCAGAAGCACCGCCCGGCAGGTAGCCCTTGAAGCTGTGCCCGTCGAGCATTCCGCCACAATGGTCTTCAACCAGCTCTCGTGCCGTTGTGCCGGCTGCCACGAGCTTGACGCCAGGTTCCTTGACCCGGCCGGAAACCGAATAGCTGCGCAGTCCTTGCGCACCGTTTTTTCCTTGTGAAGCAAACCACTCCGCGCCGTTCTTGATAATATCCGGAATCCAGTAGAGCGTCTCGACATTGTTGACCAGCGTGGGTCGATCGAAGATGCCGACCTGCGCCACATAAGGCGGCCGGTGGCGTGGCAGGCCGCGCTTGCCCTCTATGGACTCGATCATCGCCGACTCTTCCCCGCAGATATAAGCACCCGCACCACGGCGGAGATAAATCTTGGTGTAATCTGCCAGCCCGGCGATCTCGACGGCGGCAATCTCTTTCAGCAGAATTTCACGTGCTGCCGGGTATTCATCACGCAAATAAATGTAAACGGCATCTGCCTCGACTGCCCAGGCACCGATCAGCATGCCTTCGAGGAAAGCGTGCGGATTTGTTTCGAGATAATAGCGGTCCTTGAACGTGCCAGGCTCGCCTTCATCCGCATTGACGGCCATCAGCCGCGGCTTGGCTTCTGCACGCACGAACCCCCATTTGCGCCCTGTTGGAAAACCCGCACCGCCCAAGCCTCGTAGACCAGAGTCGGATAGGAGATCAATGACATTTTCAACACTCTTCTCGCCGGAAAAGCATTGTTTTAGAACGCTGTAGCCACCTTCTTTCTCATAAGACTTGAAGTTCGTATATGACGGGACGTCGGGATGTAGATGCCCCTCTGCGACCGTCTTCAAAACATCGTCGGCACTGACGCGATCGAGATGCTTGTGGCCCGCCTCGCAAACGGGGGCGGTATCGCACCGTCCCATACAAGGCGCGCGCAGGATACGCACGCCGTCCGGTGCGGCCTTTTCCAGTTCAGCAATCACCTGTTCGGCGCCAGCCATCATGCAGCTCAGGGAGTCGCACACCCGCACTGTCACGGATGCCGGGCGTTCCTCCCCATCCCGCACGATGTCAAAGTGAGCGTAGAAGGATGCCACTTCATAGACTTCCGCCATGGGAATACGAAGCTCCTCACCGAGCGCCTGGAGATGCCCCGACGGCAGGCAGCCTTCCGCGTCCTGAATGAGATGCAGATACTCGATCAGCAGATCACGCTGGCGCGGCCGGTCGCCCAGCAGCTTGGCCACCGCTTCGCGCTCAGGATCTCTGAGCAAGCGTCCTTTGGGAAAGACCGGTGCCTTGCGGCGACCCGACCCGGGATGAATTCGACGGTCTTCGCCGCCGTTCGACATATCGTTCATGTGCCTAGATTATTCATTGACTGGCGCATCGTCTCCGCCACCTGGTGCGGATTCGGCGCAATCTGGACGCCGGCAGCACGCAGCGCCTTTATTTTCTGATTGGCATCAGCACGGCCAAAAAGCGTAAGAGTGCCCGCATGCCCCATGCGCCGCTCCGGCGGCGCGTGGCGCCCCGCGACCAGGGCCACAACTGGCTTGGCCGATTTTGCGGACTTCAAATAATCAGCCGCCATTTCTTCTTCTGCTCCTCCGATTTCACCGATGAGAATGATTCCGTGCGTTTCGGGATCATCCATAAAGAGTTCAATGCATTCCACAAACCCAATACCGTGTACAGGATCGCCGCCGATGCCAACGGTCGTTGACTGACCGAGCCCCGCAGCACTCGTCTGGGCGACAATCTCACTGGTCAATGTTGCTGACCGCGACACAATTCCAATCGACCCGGGCCGTTCATGTGCTGTCGCCATTACGCCAAGTTTGCACGCTTTTGGCGTCAGTACGCCTTGTGAGTTGGGTCCAATCAGGCTTGTCTTTGATCCCTCCAAGGCATCTTTGACGCGAACCATGTCCAGCACCGGTACGCGTTCGGTCACGCACACAACCACCGGCACTTCTGCTTCGATGGCTTCGATCATGGCGTCAGCGGCATTTGACGGAGGGACGAAAATAATCGATGCGCTGGCGCTGGTTTCGGAAACCGCATCGCGCACGCTGTCAAAAATCGGCACGTCGAGATGGTGCGTACCGCCCTTTCCAGGACGCACGCCGCCAACCACGCGGGTCCCGTAGGCCATGGCACGTTCAATATGATAGGAGGCCGCCCGTCCCGTCATACCCTGGCAAATCACCGCCGTTTCTGGCCCAACAAGGATCGCCATCACGCTGCCTCCGTCCGCACGAGGGCCATTACGCGTTCGATTGCGTCGCCCATGTCCTGGGCTTCAACGTATGAAATGCCGTAGTTGCGCAGCAGGGTGTGGCCGTAGGCTGCGTTGTTTCCCGCGAAGCGCACAACGATAGGAACGGTCCGATCATTCCGCTTCATTGAAACGCCCACACCTTCCGCAATCGTGTCGCACCGCTGCATTCCGCCACCATGCACATTGATGAGAACCGCCTTGACGTTTGGATTTGACATCAGGAGGTCAAACCCACCGGCAATATCGAGGCTTGTCGCCGTTGTCCGGATATCCATGAAATTAGCTGGAGTGCCGCCCGCGTCGCTCAGCATATCGTGCGTGGCCAGGGCAAGTCCGGCGCCGTTCACAACAACGCCAATATCGCCATCCATACGCACATAGTTGATTTCGTTTTCCTGAGCCTGCAGCTCCACCGGATCAAGCTCATCTCTGTCGTGCAAATTTTTGAAGTCGGGATGACGGAACAAGGCATTGTCGTCGAGTACCATTTTCACATCGAGCGCAACCAGGTCGTTATCAGCCGTTACCGCCAAAGGATTAATCTCGATCAGGCTTGCGTCACTCTCAATAAACGCATTCACCAGCTTCTCGAACAATGAGACGCCCTTGGCGATGAGCGGTCCGGTCAGGTCGAGTTTTCTGGCAAACGCCTTGAACGAACCCTCTACCGGAATGCCATCTGGTTTAAGAAGCAGCGTTTTTACGATCGACGCATCGGCAGCGGCACGTTCTTCTATATCCTCGCCACCCTGTTGAGCCCCAATCAGTGCGACCCGTCCCGTTTGTCTGTCGACGAGTATAGCCAGGTAAATATCCCGCTCGGAACTGACCGCTTCCTCAACATAGACAGCCTGCACTGAACGTCCCTCCGGGCCGGTCTGATCGGTTACAAGCGTCTGTCCAAGCAATTCATCGGCTGCCTGCCTGACACCAGTAACGGAGTCGACGATCTTGATGCCGCCAGCGCGCCCGCGCCCACCGGCATGCACCTGTGCCTTCACAACATAGCGATCTCCCGGAAGCCGGCGGGCTACACCTTCGGCGGCCGACGGAGATTGTGCGACGTCACCGGCAGGCAAAGGCACTCCATACCTGGAAAGAAGGTCCTTCGCCTGATACTCGTGAAGGTTCATGCCAGCATCTTCCTCACCTCGGGCACATCGCTGTCATTGAATGATATCTTGTGATCATCTCACATGAATACAGCGACCCATTCCCGGTTTTCAATCATCCCGCAAGTTCAGAGATTGGCCGTTCATGGTATGCCAGATACCATATACCAGCGGATTTCCCCTGTCGAGCAGCGTCGTGGACAGATTGAACAACAGATGTGAGGCAAGCCAAAGGATTTTTGCGGAAAATTGGAACCAGCGAGAGGCGGCCGCGAACGAGATTGCCATTCAATTTTTATTGGTATACATTAGACCAGATACCATTGGGGGCCAAAAACGACCAAAAACAATCACGCCCCTTACCCGGTTGCCGCTTACGGGAATTGGGAATGACAATTAAGCACTTTACGTTCTAACGTATTGCCGGGCGCCAAATCGCCCACCACCAAGGGAGGAAGATAATGATTAAAACAAAACAACAACTCTTTGGCCTGGGAATCGCCATGGGCCTGGGAGTTGCTGCAATCGGGCTTCCGCAGGCCGCGCAAAGTGCCTGGGAACCCAAAAAGCCAGTCCAGTTTGTCGTGATGGCTGGCAAGGGCGGAGGCGCTGACAAGGCGGTCCGCTTTATGCAAAGCATCATTGCGAAAAACAAACTCGCCCCCGTTCCCATTACCCCCATCAACAAACCGGGCGGATCCGGTGCGGAAGCGCTGGTCTATATGAAGGGCAAGAAGGGTGACGATTACACCCTGATGTTCACCCTCAACAGCTTTTACACGACCCCCCTGCGTCAACCGGCGCTCGGCGTGAAGGTTGAGGACTTCACCCCCATCATGCGCATGGCTGAAGACACTTTCTGCCTGTGGGTGAATTCAGACCGCAAAGACATCAACAACGTCGATGACTTTGTGAAAGCGGCCAAGGCAAAAGGCAATGGCTGGATCATGGCCGGTACGGGCAAGGCGTCCGAAGACAATCTTCTGACGGATTTCCTGAACACGACCTACGGACTGAAGATGAAGTATGTGCCCTACAAGGGTGGCGGCAAGGTTGCCAAGGAACTTGCCGGCAACAACGCCGACTCCACGGTGAACAACCCGTCGGAGCAGCTTGGCTTCTTCGAAGCTGGCAAGACCAAACCCCTCGCCTGCTTCACACCGGCACGGATTGACCTTTTCAAGGACGCTCCGACTTTCAAGGAGCTGGGCAAGGACTTCGTCTACTTCATGCAACGCACCGTCGTCGGCGCACCGGGCATGAGCAAGGACGCGGAAGCCTATTATCAGGGCCTGTTCAAGAAGGTGTTCGAGTCCTCTGAGTGGCAGGGCTACATGAAGAAAAAAGCGCTTCAGGGTGACTCTCTCAGTGCTGATGCGCTGATGAATTACTGGAAAAAACAGCGCGACGTGCACAAAGGAATGCTGATGAAGATGGGTGCCATCAAAGGCTAATCGCCTAGGCAGCACAAAGACATTAAAGGGGGGAGATACCGACCATGCGCAAGGCTGAATTTGTCATGGCCGTCGTGATGGGAATCTTCTCCCTTTATCTTATGTGGAAGAGTGCTGAGCTCCCGGTTGGCTGGATTTCGGGAGAGGGCCCCGGAGGCGGGGCCTGGCCCTTCTGGCTCTCTGCAATCATGGCGATCTGTTGTGTCATGATTCTGGTGAACTGGTATCGCCGCAAATCTCCCCCGTCACAATCCGACGAAGTCTTTATGGACCGCGGCACGACGATCGCCGTAGGGCTGGTGGCCGGCTCGCTCATCGTAACTGTCGCGCTGTTCTATGTGATCGGCGTCTACGGGGCGCTGCCCCTCTTTATGATTTTTTATGTGCGGTATCTCGGCAAGCACTCCTGGCCGGTTACGGCAGTCATGGCGACAGTCACTCCGGTCGCCACCTTTTTCTTTTTCGATATCGCCTTGAAGATCACGTTGCCCAAAGGGCTCCCTATCGTGGAAGAAACCGTCTTTTTTCCGCTTTACAAGATCTTCCTGTAAACGCGACGTGGCGATTGGGCACCAACGCATAAAGCAAGGGTGAATTGCGGGAAACGCCATGGCTGACATTTTGCTCCACCTAATCCAGGGGTTCGCAATTGCATTCGAACCGCTGAACCTTTTGCTGATCATCCTAGGCTGTACGATCGGCCTGTTCATTGGCGCGATGCCGGGACTTGGCTCGGTCAATGGCGTCGCGATCCTTTTGCCACTGACGTTCCTGGTGCCGCCGACTGGTGCCATCATCTTTCTTGCAGCGATCTACTATGGCGCCATGTATGGAGGAGCAATCAGCTCAATCATGCTGGGAATACCCGGCGCCTCCACGGCGGTCGCGACAACCTTCGACGGCAGGCCACTCGCCA
This sequence comes from Hyphomicrobiaceae bacterium UBA2767, assembly GCA_002352635.1. GTDB lineage: Bacteria > Pseudomonadota > Alphaproteobacteria > Rhizobiales > Methyloligellaceae > UBA2767. The sequence goes on from DEIT01000159.1 coordinate 9,076, forward strand.
AGCTGGGGATGGCAGACAAAGCCCTGACTGCCGCTGCCCTCGCGTCCTTCGTCGGTGGCACGATTTCCGTCGTCCTTTTCACCTTCGTGGCACCTCCGCTTGCTCATGTCGCGCTCCGATTTGGCGCACCGGAAGAGTTCTCTTTGATGATGTTGGCTTTTGCCACATTCGTCGGTCTTGGCGGCGACGATATTCCCAAGACGATCTTTTCGATTGCCATCGGCCTCGTGTTCGCAGCGGTAGGCCTCGATATCATCTCTGGCGAACCCCGGCTGGTATTTGGCGACATTCCCGGCTTTATGCACGGCATCAATTTCCTGGTTCTCGCTATCGGAATCTATGGAATTGGGGAGATGCTGTGGACGGTAGAAGAGAATTACAAGGCGGGCGGCAAATCCATGATGTCGGACGCCGTCATCACCGTTCAGCGCACGATCAGCAATCTGAAAGAACTGCTGTCGACCTGGAAGACCGCCCTGATGGGATCGTTCCTGGGGTATTTTGTCGGCATCCTGCCGGCTGCAGGCGCCACTCCGGGCTCGTTGATGGCCTACGGAATCGCAAAGCAGATATCCAAGGAACCCGATAAGTTCGGCAAAGGTGCGGTTGACGGCGTCGTCGCACCTGAGGCGGCCAACAATGCCGCCAGCACCGGCTCCATGCTTCCCATGCTGACGCTTGGCATTCCCGGCTCACCCACAACGGCAATTCTGCTGGGCGGCATGGTCATCTGGGGTCTTGAACCCGGCCCGCGCCTTTTCACCGATCACGCGGACTTCGTCTGGGGTCTGATCGCTTCCCTCTACGCCGCAAATCTGTTCGCTGTGATCATAAACATCGCCTTCATTCCCGCATTCATCTGGGTTCTCAAACTGCCGTTTACGCTGCTTGCCCCCATCATCTTCGTGTTGTGCATTATTGGCGGATACGCGCCAACCCAGGACATGCACGATGTCTGGCTGATGATTGCATTTGGCATCGTTGGCTACCTGATGCGGAAACTTGATTATCCACTGGCACCGGCAGTTCTTGCAATTGTGCTTGGACCACTCGCGGAACCCGCCATGCGCCAGTCACTGCTCATCAGCGGCGGTGAGTTCTCAATCTTTTTCACCCGGCCCTTCTCAGCACCGATCATGATTGCGGCATTGATCCTGCTGGCCTTGCCGCTTCTCAAGCCCCTCCTGAGGCTGGTGAACGGCAAAAAAGCGAAGGCCTGACTTGGTGCGGAGACGCCGTGGAGACCCTTTGATATTGCGTAGCCGATCGGCCTTGGTGTATGGTATACCAGATTACCAAGGGGCTTTTGCAAAGCAAGGGGTTATGATCGAAGACACGGCGCAATTGGCGCCTTTGCGGAGATCGAGCCATGTCTAATTTACGATTGGAAATAAAGCCCATCGGCGATGGGTTCTCGCTCAAGTCAAAGATTTATGAATCTTTGAAGGCGGCCATTATGGATATGAACATCTATGATAGCAGCGCGGACTTGCGTCTTGACGAAAGGCGGCTGTCGGAACAATTCGGCATAAGCCGTACACCGCTGAGGGAAGCTCTTGCCCGGTTGGACCAGGAGGGTCTCGTCAACATTGTTCCGCGCCGGGGCATCTATATCGTCCGAAAATCCAAAGCCGAGATTCTTGAAATGATCACGGTCTGGGCGGCGCTTGAAAGCATGGCGGCGCGGCTGATCACGCAAAATGCCAGCGATGAAGAGATCGCCAGCCTGCGCGCCTTATGCAGTACCTTTGACGGAGAAGCGGTCAAAGCCAGGATCGACGAATACTCTGATACCAACATCAAGTTTCATCAGGCTATTTTGAATATGAGCAAGTGTGAGTTGCTCAACGATATGGCACAGGCCCTGTTCATGCATGTTCGTGCCATTCGTGCCCGGACCATCTCCGAGCAGGATCGTGCTGACCGTTCAATCGTCGACCATATGCACATAATTGAGGCGCTCGAGGCCCGGGACACAGACCTGGCTGAGCGACTGGTACGCGAGCACACATTGAATTTGAGAGCGCATGTGGAGCG
>DEIT01000159.1:11248-48493 GCA_002352635.1 Hyphomicrobiaceae bacterium UBA2767
ATCATTGATGCGCTCAAGCTCAACGGCATCAAAACAATTTACAATGTTCCCGGCATTCCCATCACGGATTTGGGCCGCTACATGCAGGCGGAAGGCTTGCGGGTCCTCTCTTTTCGGCATGAACAGCATGCAGGCTATGCAGCAGCCATCGCCGGATTCCTGACGAAAAAGCCTGGCGTGTGCATGACCGTATCGGCGCCTGGATTTCTCAATGGTCTGACGGCACTGGCCCATGCCACCACCAACTGTTTCCCGATGATCCTGATTTCCGGTTCCTCGGAACGCGAAATCGTTGATTTGCAGCAGGGTGACTATGAGGAGATGGATCAGCTCGCCATCGCTAAACCGCTTTGCAAGGCAGCATTCCGCATTTTACATGCCGAAGACATCGGCATCGGTGTGGCGCGCGCTATACGGGCAGCCGTATCCGGTCGGCCTGGTGGTGTCTATCTTGATCTGCCGGCGCAGCTCATGGCGCAGACAATGGATGCGGTGGCAGGCGAGAAGTCTCTTGTGGAGGTCATTGATCCGGCACCGGCTCAGCGCCCCGCCCCCGAAGCGATCGCCCGCGCAATCGAGGTATTGAAGGACGCCAAGCGTCCGCTGATCATCCTCGGCAAAGGTGCAGCCTACGCACAGGCTGACGACGAAATCCGCGCTCTGGTCGAGAACAGCGGCATCCCTTACTTGCCGATGAGCATGGCCAAGGGCCTGCTGCCGGACACCCATCCGCAATCGGCCAGTGCGGCGCGCTCACTCGTTCTGAAAGAAGCCGATGTGGTCATGCTGATCGGCGCACGGCTCAACTGGTTGCTGTCTCACGGCAAGGGTAAGGCTTGGGGCAACAACGAGAAAAAATTTGTCCAGATAGACATCGAGCCCAAGGAAATGGACAGCAATGTCGAGATCGCGGCGCCCGTTGTCGGCGATATCGGCTCATGCGTCTCCACCCTGCTCGAAGCTATGAGTGATGACTGGACCTCGCCGCCGGCTGAGTGGACAGATGCGGTCTATTCCAAACGGCAGACCAACATCGATCGGATGGCGCCAAAGCTTCAGAACAACAATGTGCCGATGGATTTTCACGGCGCGCTCGGCGTCTTGCGGACAGTCATTGCGGAGCGGCCGGACGCCATTCTTGTCAATGAAGGCGCTAACACGCTCGATTTTGCGCGCAGCGTCATCGACATGCACAAGCCGAGAAAGCGTCTGGACGTCGGCACCTGGGGCGTAATGGGCATCGGCATGGGACAAGCCGTCGCCGCCACGGTTGAGACCGGTCATCCTGTGCTCGCCATAGAGGGCGACAGTGCCTTCGGTTTCTCCGGCATGGAGATCGAAACGATCTGCCGTTACAACCTCCCCGTTTGCGTGGTTGTCTTCAATAATGGCGGAATCTACCGCGGCACAGACGTTAATCCGACGGGGGGAACGGACGTAGCTCCGACCGTGTTCGTTAAGGACGCGCGCTACGACAAGATGATGGAAGCCTTCGGAGGCGTGGGTTATCACGTGACATCTCCGGACGAACTGAAACAGGCCGTGAACGAAGCCATGGATTCCGGAAAACCGTCGCTCGTAAACGCGGTCATCGATCCGGCTTCTGGAACCGAAAGTGGCCGCATCGGCAACCTCAATCCGCAAAGCGTGGTCTCCAAGAAATAATCGCGCGATCAATAAAGACAGTTTTATTCAAGAACAGAGGCAAGCAATGAAAGCTCTAGAAGGGGTCCGCATCCTGGACATGACCCACGTTCAATCGGGTCCTACATGTACACAGCTTCTGGCGTGGTTCGGCGCCGATGTCATCAAGGTCGAGCGGCCCGGCGTCGGCGATGCCACACGCGGTCAGCTCCAGGACATCCCGGACGTGGACAGCCTCTATTTCACTATGCTGAACCACAACAAGCGTTCAATCACTCTCAACACCAAGTCCGACAAGGGCAAGGAAATCTTCGAAGGCCTCCTCAAGGCCTGCGATGTCATGGTTGAGAACTTCGCGCCGGGAGCATTGGACCGAATGGGCTTCAGCTGGGAACGCATCCAGGAAATCAATCCACGTTTGATCTATGCGTCAGTCAAAGGTTTCGGCCCCGGCCCTTACGAAGACTGCAAGGTTTATGAAAACGTAGCGCAATGCACGGGCGGGTCTGCTTCGACGACCGGGTTTCTCGATGGTCCGCCTATGGTGACCGGATCACAGATCGGCGACTCCGGAACAGGCCTGCATCTGGCATTCGGCATTGTCACAGCTCTCTATCACCGCGAAAAATCCGGTAAGGGCCAGCGCGTGCTCGCGGCCATGCAGGACGGTGTACTGAACCTGTGTCGTGTGAAGCTGCGCGATCAGCAGCGGCTGCAGCATGGCCCACTGAAGGAATACAGCCAGTTTGGTCAGGGAATTGAGTTCGGTGATGCGACACCGCGCGCGGGAAATGACTCAGGCGGTGGTCAACCAGGATGGATTCTCAAATGCAAGGGTTGGGAAAACGACCCCGACGCCTACGTCTATTTCATTACCCAGGCGGCCGTCTGGGGCAATATATGCGATCTCATCGGTGAGCCCGGCTGGAAGGACGATCCCGATTACGCCAAGCCGCAGGCGCGTCTCGACAAGATCCCGCAGATTTTCGACCGCATCGAGGAATGGACAAAGACTCTGGACAAGTTCGATGTGATGGAAGCGTGCAACCCGCTGAACATCCCCTGTGGCCCAATTCTGTCAATGAAAGAGCTCGCAAAAGAGCCGTCTCTGCGCGAAACGGGTACGATCGTCGAAGTCGATCACCCCACGCGCGGAAAATATCTGACCATTGGGAATCCGGTGAAACTTTCTGATTCACCGTCGGAGGTGAAACGTTCACCACTACTCGGCGAACACACTGATGAGGTTCTCGGCGAGGTTCTTGGCATGACCGGCGACGACATTGCCGCTGCGAAAGCTGACGGTGCAGTCGGCGACGAAATGACCAGCTCGAAAGCTGCAGCGGAATAGAACAACTGCAGCACGCTACTCGCGCGACCAAAGCAAACAATTTTCCGCATCAGCCCCGGACCACAATCCGGGGCTTTTTCGTCTCGACGTCTCACTATACAAGACGATTGCTTTAAAATTCCGGAACCGGCATAGTTCTACCATCCTGAATTTGCATGGAACCACGTCCAGGCACATGGCGAAAACTAAGAACGTCCCGGCTCCACCGCACCGGGCTTCGCGAACCCACAAATCGGAACCCCTCGAAGGGGGCGACGACCAGTTGCTGAAGTTCGGCGCCATGGGCAAAGCCTTCTCCATACTCGAAACGCTGACCGGAAACACGCAGCCGCTTTCCATGGCGGAACTCGCACGTGAAACCGGCATGACCAAGCCGACTGCTCATCGCATTATTTCCGTTCTTGCCGAGCTTGGGTTCGTTGAGCGCGATCAGGGCAAGCGCGGTTACGTCGAGGGCTCGCGGCTTATCCAGTTCGCGCTCGATACACTCAGGGCAACCGCGCAGCGCAATATTCGCCATTCCGTCCTGCGGGCGCTGTCTGATGAAACCCAGGAAACCTGCAACTTCGGTATCCTTGCCGGCGCAGAGGTGATCTATCTAGACCGGGTAGAGGCCAAACGGCCGTTGGGCCTGCGCTTTGAGCCTGGCAGCCCCGTCCCGGCCCACTGCAGTGCGATTGGCAAGCTGATGCTCGCCCTGGAAACCCCTGACCGTCGCAACGAATTGCTGCGCGCCATGCCTCTGACCCGTTTTACGCCGCACACGATCACATCATTTCCTGATTTGAATGAGGAGCTTGACCGCATACGCGAGGAAGAGATTGGAATCGATGATCAGGAATCGATCGAGGGCGTCGTGTGCGTCGCCACTCCGGTCCGCGCTGAGGACGGAACCATCGTCGGTGGTCTGGCCGTATCTGCTCCCGAAGCGCGCGTATCCAAAAAAACCGCTCTGCGGATGGTTCCGCAACTCCGTCGGGCTGCCACCAAGTTGGGCAAGACTTTCGCCCTTGGGCCAAGCCAGTAATTGGCCTTTCCGTGCCCCCAAAGCCTCAATCATGCATCCCGAAAAAGGTTCCGCTCGTTGAAATCTATAGGCAAAGTCACGATATGATGAGTAGCCGCGTTGGTTTCAAATCTCGCGGGCTTGATACGCCTGCGTCAACAACTTAGAAGGCGGTCTGATGGGGGACCTTTCCAGCGCAATTCTTGTTGGCTTCGCCATATTGTCGGTGAAGCACACGATTGCCGATTATTTCCTTCAAACAGCCTATCAGTTCAAGAACAAGGGCATTTATGGACACCCGGGCGGCCTAATTCACGCCGGGTTGCAAACCGTCTTGACGCCCTCCGTCTTCTTCGTTCTTCCGCCCTCTTCGCTCCTGCTTGCTGGTGGCATACTCGCAGGCGAGTATGTCGTGCATTACCACCTGGATTGGGGCAAGGAACAGCTGATCAAGCGCTTCAACCTCACTCAGGGCGATCCCTGGTTCTGGCATCTCTTCGGGATCGATCAGCTTGGCCATATGCTGACCTACGTCGTGATCATCGCCGTCCTGATAGATTAGGAACGTTAGTCAAACGAGGGCGGAAATTTCCCGGTTCGCAAACTCAAGCCGGTCGGACAGCACACGCACAATCAGCCGGTAGAACGCGGCCGCCGCTTTTGGGTCCTCAGCCTGCATCTTATCGAAGTTTTTGCGCGTCAGACGGTAGACAACTGTTGGCTGTTCGGCGATCACCGCGGCCACACGGGGTGCTTTTCGGAAAAAGCCCATCTCGCCAATGACCGTCTGAGCCGCCATGCGTCGCAGGCGAACCGGATGCCCGTTTTCATCCGTGACTGTAATCGCGACACAACCGGTCGCCAGCACCTCAACTGAATTTGCACGCCCGCCCTGTTTGAGGAGCACCTGCCCTTCCTTGAACGTCTTTCGCGTAAAATACGACATCAAGCGCGCTGGTTCGAACTCGTCTCCGAACACGCCCTGCAACCACTCTTCAAATGAGTCCTCTGTTGCGTCCTCGCTGTCAAAGTCGCTCAGCAGTACATTTTCACACCACTCCAGTGCTTCATTGCGGTCCCGAAATGCTCTGTGGGGACCATCCTGCGTGATAATCCCTGCAGACGAGAAAGCATTCTGAAGCTGCTCATTGAGACCAGCGAAGGCGATATAGGCGGCGCGTTCGTCGCAATAATTTCTGAGTTTTATGATGCTGAGAACGGCCGAGGTATCGAGCCCCGGAACGCCGCTGAAATCCAGCACCAGAAAACGGACATAGGGATCTTTCTGTATGTCCATCGTGCGCTTTACGAATTCAAAAAGCCGATTGGACGATCCAAAAAAGATGAAACCGGCCAGCCACAGGACATGAATTTGCGCACCATGTTCTCTCAGAAGGGCAGCTTCTTGGGGAGAACGTTCGACGTTGCTGGCAAACTCTAGGCGCGTCAGGTGCCGGCGCACAACGCCGATCCGGCTGTAGTTGATGGCAAAGAGCAGGCATGCGCCAACAATGCCGAGCATCACACCCTGCAAATATCCCGAGTACACGATAACGACCATGATCGCGCCGGCCAGCAAGCCTTCGGTAAGTGAGCGTTGCGCCGGTGAGCGCAACAGTGCCTCGGTCAGGACGACAAGTCCAAGATAGGCGAGCAGCCCGCCAAGCAGTGGCGTGGGAATATAGCTTGCGACGTCAGCGCCGAAGAAAAGCACCAGCGCGGTAAAGCCCGCCGCGGCAACGCCGCTAAACCGCGAAACCGCACCGGCTTCCTGAATGAGAATACTGCCACTAAGCGATAAATTGCCTGCAGCTCCTCCGGCGAATCCTGAAACGATATTGGCAACGCCGTTGTATTTGAGCTCCTTGTCGAGATCTGCGGACTGCTGCCGGGCAACCTCCAGGCTGGACACATCCAGCAGAACCGAAATTGCCGTTACGCCACATACGGCTCCGATTTCCGCGGCACCGAGCAACAAGGTTCCCCAGTCAAAATTATCCTCAACCATTGCTGAAACGGGCAACCAGAACTTCACATCGGCACCGCCCGACAGATACCAGGCTGACCGGCCGCCAAGGCTGTCGGCCAGTCCCAGTCCAAGCAAGAGCAAGTCCACCAGGACAACCAGCCCGAAGAATGTGACGGGTAGAACCAGAAAACTGTTGATCATTCTGCGAAGCGTGAAAACACCGACTGCGAATGCGCCTCCGAGCAGAAGCTGCAACACATGGGCGGATGTGAAATACGAGCCTATGGATGCAAGCGAAAACTGTGGTGCGACGCCCGTCATGACTTCGATGCCGCCGGTGACCAGTAACCAGCCCGACGCGGCAAGAAAACCGCCGATTACGGGATAGGGCACGAAACGCAGCCATATCCCGAACCGAAACGCACCGATCGCAAACAACAGAAGTCCGGTCAGCAAGGTTGCCGCTGAAATCGCCATCATCACGTGAATGACGGTTTGTTCAGCACTCATACCGCTTGCGGCAGCATTTGCCGCAATTGCCGTCGCCAACACGCTCATGACGGCCACGGCCGGGGTGTCGGGCCCCGCGCCCGCTGGTGCGAGTGTGGTTGTGAGCGCAACGATCAGGCCGGTGATGACCGTGCCGGTCAGAAGCGCCGACAGTCCAAGGGTCAGCCCACTCTCAATATCACCCTGAAAGATGAGCGCACTGAACGAAATACAGTAGGTGATAATGACCAGTGCGAAGACAAGGCCACTCAGGCAATCGCGAAAGAGCCCCGTTGAGCCGGCTTTGCTCATGCCGTGCAAGGGCCGATGGCCGAGTTTGCGAAGTTGAATCAATGGGTCAGGTCACACTTTGGGCACGAGGTCTGCCAAAGATGAACCGTGCGCGACGCGACTTTGCAAGAAAAATGTTCGTTTAGACTTACCGCACAGATGGACCGGCCATGTATTCGCGTTGGGTTAGCACACTCGTGTTACCAGGCCGGTCGGCAAGCATGTGCATCAAACGGACCGCAAAACCTTGTGGGAATCGCGGTTCAGGCATCCAAGCCACCACGCCTGCGCAAATCGAGCCAAGCCGCGTTGTGATCGAGGCCGCCTTGTCCGTTGTCGACAAGATTTTGATATGTCTCCCGGGCCTGGCTCGTCATTGGCATCGTGATCCCAAGAGATGAGCCGAGCTCTTCTGCGGTACGCGTATCCTTAAGCTGGATTTCGCAACGACCTCCTGGTTCAAAATTTCCCGCGACCATGCGGCTGCCATGGTTTTGCAGGATCGGAGAATCCGCAAAGCCTCCTTTAAGCGCCTCGATTACAGCAAGCGGGTCGGCACCACCGGCCTGAACAAGAAGCAGCGCCTCTGCCACGGTCTGAATCGTGTTTCCGACAATCACCTGGTTGGCGAGCTTTGCAAGTGATCCAGCGCCCGCCGGGCCGACATGGGTCGAACGCCCCATGACCGCAAAGATCGGCTGCATATCCGCGAACGCTTGGGCGTCGCCACCCGCCATGATCGTCAACGCGCCATCGCGCGCACCAGGTTCGCCTCCGGAAACGGGAGCATCGAGATAGCGAATACCTTTTTCCAAAGCTGACTTCCCCTGTGCGGCAGCCGTCTCTACAGGAATGGAACTCATGACAATCAGTGTGGTCCCCTCACCCATCATGCCAAGTAGTCCGCCAGCCTCACCAGCGCCATGAATGACACCATCACTCGCCGGTCCGTCGCTAACCATCACGATGACCGCGTCTGCACCTTGTGCAGCAGCTTCAGGAGACGAAGCGATCGATATACCAAAGCTCTTCAGCGGCTCTGCCTTCGCAGCCGTCCTGTTCCATGCTGACACTGCATGACCCGCCTCCGCCAGCCGACGAGCCATATGGACGCCCATAATTCCGGTTCCGATAAATCCGATTGATGCTTTTTCCTGCATACTGAATTTCCCCAAATACGGCCTATAGGCCCCGCTTCGTTTTGCTACAATGGCCGAGACCAACTCACCAGAGATACCCTCTGAAAGAAATCATAAAAAGAAAGGACCACCGGTGGGCACCTACAGGATTGCCGCCATCCCGGGTGATGGCATCGGCAAAGAAGTGATCGCGGCCGGGTGCCGCGCTCTTGAGCAACTTGCCAACCAAAAAAGTGATCTCAAGATTGAATTCGAGACGTTTCCCTGGGGCAGCGACATGTATCTCGAGACAGGCGAAATGATGCCGGCGGACGCGCTTGAAACTCTGCGTGGCTTCGATGCCATTTACTTCGGCTCTGCAGGCGACCCGCGGGTTCCCGACCATGTGTCACTCTGGAAACTGCGGCTGGCGATCTGCCAGGGGCTCGATCAGTACGCCAATATTCGCCCCACAAAGCTGTTGCCGGGCCTCGCAAGCCCACTCAAGACCGGCACACCTGCAACCATCGACTGGTTCATTGTGCGCGAAAACTCCGAAGGTGAATATTCTGGCGCGGGAGGCCGCGTGCATCAGGCTCTGTCCAATGAAGTCGGGCTGGATGTCTCGGTCATAACGCGTGAGGGGGCTGAACGCATTCAGCGGTTCGCCCTTGAAATTGCGCGCTCTCGCCCGCGCAAAAAACTGACTTTCGTTACCAAATCCAATGCTCAACGCCACGCGATGGTGCTTTGGGATGAAGTATTTGAAGTGGTCAGCACCGACTATCCGGACGTCCAGACTGATCGGGTGCTTGTGGACGCCATGGCGGCGCGGTTCGTGACTGATCCCGAAAGCATCGATACGGTCGTGGCAACCAACCTGCACGCAGATGTTCTGAGCGATCTGGCTGCAGCACTTTCCGGCAGCCTTGGCTTGGCACCAACCGGCAACATAAATCCGGAACGCAATGCCCCATCCATGTTCGAACCCATTCATGGTTCGGCGTTCGACATAATGGGTCACGGCTCTGCCAATCCGCTCGGGGCAATCTGGTCCGCATCACTCATGCTCGACCATCTTGGGGAAACAGATGCCGCATCCGCACTCTTCGACGCGATTGAACGCGTCACTGGAGAAGGATCGCAATTGCCGCGCGACCTTGGCGGACAGGCCGGAACGGATGAAGTCACTCAGGCCGTGTGTGATGCCATCTAGGTTTGCTAGGAACAGGCTGCGGCGATCTTACTGCGTCAATTGACGCCAGATTTTGGATCCCAATTGCCGACATCGAGTGTTTCGTCGACGCTCCAGTGGCCGACGCGGAGATCAGTAGCACAGTAGCGCTTGAGCAAAGCGTTGAACTGACTTCTTGGCACTGGCTCAAACCCTGCTTGTGCCAGATGGTTCGAGAAGTACTTGCCGTCGTTCAGGACGAAGCCCCATTTCTGCAAATGACAGACAAGCGTCGCAAACCCGACTTTTGAGGCATCGCGCTGACGCGCGAACTGGGACTCGGTGAAAAAGACCGCTCCCACGGCAAATCCAAAAACTCCACCGACCAATTCGCCGTCTTCGCCCCAGACTTCAACCGAATGCGCGTGCCCCGCTTCATGCATTGCCGAATAGGCATCGATGACATCCGGGGTGATCCAGGTCAGGGGCAATTTTCCGGGGCGTGTCTCCGCGCACCCGCGCATGACTTCCTCAAACGCCTGATCGAAGGTCACCGTGAAGTGTCCGCTCCTGAGGCGCCGACGCAGGTTCTTCTCCATATGGAATTCAGTCAGGCGCAACGCCATGCGGGTGCTCGGAGCCCACCATTTGTACGGCTGGATATGACACAACGGAAACAGACCCGCCTTGTATCCCTCGTAAAGCGTCTTCACACTCAGATCGGGACAGATCCCGGCCAGGCCGTCGGGATCGCTCAGAGCATTCTCCGGGTCCGGTAAAGCACCATCGCTGCGACGAAATCCGAGATAGTATGACGTCACAAGCAAAAGAATGTTGGGAACACCCCACAATCGCGGCGGCTTAAGACTCCACAGGCTGCCGAGTATCAGGCGCCGAACCCGGTCGGAAAGAGACTCAGGCTTCACAGGTGTCGAACCTGCTGATCGCACAAAGTTGCGCCCTGTCTCTATCGTTCCACCTGTGATGCTCATTTCGCCCTACCCCGCTGGCCAATCACCCAACGCCACACCTGAACCAACTCATGTGCGAGCGCATCGTTCCAGCTATCACAAGGGGGTTAAATTTCGTTTGCCGTATGGAAGGTGCGCATCCCAAATACACGCTTGGCGTGCCCAAAAAAGACTATCTCCATATTCGCAAAGATCAGAAGAGAGATGGGGGCGGGTTATATTATGGCAGGATTAGGGCGTAAAATTGACTACTCAAATAAGACAATGACACTTTTTCCATACAACATACAATATACAAATATTAATCATATATACTCACGTATTCCCTTCCGAAATAATTACAAATTCATGCAATTTATTATGACTTATATGACATATAAGTTTGATTCTTTCTGTGTATAGCGTCGCGTTTACTGTATTGCCTTCATGGAGGACTGTGATAGGATAGGTTTGTCATTACCGACGAATCCAAGTTGGGGACAAAAGCAAAAAATAATGTCGTCCTCATCCGCTGATCGGCTGGCGAAGGAGGCGAAAAATGTCGACACCCTACATCTCTCGTGAGTGTGTGACATTCCCGAAGAATTTCTGGCTGGGCCTGGCGTTGTCCGCGTTGCTATGGGCCCTGCTCGGTCTTGGGGCCGCAATCGGGTAAGGCTGAATCGAATTTTGACGCTCCCGTGTCGTGGCGCCGGGCAGTGTCGGACTGACCAAAGGGCCCTGCATTTTTATTTTGGCAGAGCTGGCAAGAGCCAGGAAGTCACGGAATTATGCGTTTTAGTATCGCGCGTAATTAGAAATTTCTCACAGGGCGGGCGCCTAAAGCGTCCGCTTCTTTTTTTCCGACAAGGGTGTCACGGTTATGCTGGTTTGCTCCGCGATCCATGAGACAAAATCCTCGTCGGCATGCGCCGGATCCAGAACGATCAATGCCGGCGTCTCGTAGGGGTGTAATTCCTTGGTCCGTTTCAGTACTTCTGCCTGATTGCCCCGACGTGTCTTGATCACCATGATCGACTCAGCGCACTCCTGAATCTCTCCTTGCCATTCGTAAATTGCCGTCATTGCCGGGATAATGTTCATGCACGCGGCCAGCCGGGCCTCGATGAGCGCGCGACCCACCGTTTTTGCATGTTCGATGCTCTCAAACGTTGTGTAGACCAGGACGAGATCGGTCTCTTGACCCATCTTCACACCCTCCCCTTGCAATTTGTGTCAGCCATAGGCCAAACACGGTCGCACGCGTCAACATATTGCGTCTATAGTGCGCAGCCCCTCACCCCGAGAGCAGAATTGTTATGGCAGAGAACAGCATTAAATACGAAAAGGTTTCGTTTGTTGCCAGCGACCACCCGGATGCCGAAAGTGCAGCCGAAAGGCTCATTGGGCGTTACGGCAATACGGATCCGGACGCTGCTGACGCCATCGTTGCGCTGGGCGGCGACGGTTTGATGCTGCAAACGCTGCATGACCATATGAAGAACCACACACCCATCTATGGGATGCATCGCGGTTCGGTCGGCTTTCTGATGAATGAATATGACGAGGATGATTTGCATGAACGTCTCGCCGCAGCAAAAATCAGCGTAATTCACCCGTTGCGGATGCAGGCGCTCGGCGTCGACGGCGAGAGGTATGAGGCTCTTGCTATCAATGAGGTATCGCTGTTCCGTGGATCTTACCAAGCGGCAAAACTCAAAATCTCGGTTGATGAAAAACTGCGTTTGCAGGAACTTATTTGCGACGGGGTGCTGGTTGCGACGCCTGCAGGAAGCACGGCTTACAACCTTTCCGCATATGGCCCGATCCTCCCGATCAACGCGCAGCTCCTTGCGCTCACACCAATTAGCCCGTTCCGGCCTCGGCGATGGCGCGGCGCTCTGCTGCCGAATGAGGCCAAGGTGCATCTTGAAGTCCTTGAGGCAGACAAGCGCCCCGTCAATGCGGTCGCGGACCATGCCGAATTCCGTTCGATTCTCGAGGTCAAAATCGAAGAGGACGCATCGATTGACCTTCATATGATGTTCGACTCCGACCACGCGCTCGACGAACGCATTCTCGCTGAGCAGTTCCTCTACTGAATCCTGTACATATTCGTCACGAGCGGACGAAAATTTAGTGATTGTTAAGCTAACGAGGACACGATGATCCCGTGTTTCCTGATCATTGTGGCGAGGGGCTTCTCGCCGCACAGTTTTGAGTTGTTTGCGTATGGCCAAAATCGCGTTCGACGAGCTGAGATTTGTGGTCGCAGACGACAATGCGCACATGCGCCGGATCGTGCGCACACTTCTCCGGGCATTTGGCTGCCGTGAAATCTACGAGGCTGAAGATGGCGCATCCGGATTGGAAGCGGTCGAAGCCTATTCACCCGATATTCTGATCTCGGACATCACCATGCCGATTTTCGACGGCATCGAGCTAACACGGATGATCCGCAATCCCGAGGGCTGTCGCCACCCCTTCCTGCCAATTATCATTCTGTCGGCCTATTCGGAAAAGAAGCATGTAATCGCTGCACGTGATGCAGGCGCGAGCGAATTCCTGTGCAAGCCTGTTTCCGCAACCGCGCTTTACCGGCGCATTCAGAATGTTATCGCAAATCCGCGCGATTTCATCCGCACCAAAACCTATTTCGGTCCTGACCGCCGGCGTTACGTCAATCCGAACTATTCAGGCGTTGAGCGCCGCATTGGCGATGGTTCAGAGAATATTGTCGATCCCGACCAAGTTCATATCGAAGCCTAAACGAGATCCCGAGGATTTCCATGCAAACCCAGCAACAGCCGGCCGGTGACCAAATGGCAGACAGCGCTATCATCAAGGTGAATGCTACCTTGCGTGAGAAATGCCTGCGCCCCGGCGATCCAGACGACGCCGCACAGCAAGCCATTGCCAATGCCGAGCAGGCATTGCAGCAACTTTCGGTAAACTTCGACGACTGGATGTTGAAGGAGTCCGTGCAACTCACCGCAGCCCGCGATGCTGCGAAGCAGGCTTTGTATTCAGAGGAAACACTTACTGAGATGTTTCAAGCTGCGCACAACCTCAAAGGCCAGGCCTCAACGCTCGGATACCCTTTCGCTGATGAGATCTGTGCGTCCCTTTGCCGACTGATTGAAAAAACAGGCGAGAAATCGAGACTTCCAACCTGTCTTGTCGATCAGCATGTCGATGCCGTCCGTGCCCTTGTAAGTGAAGGCGCCAAGGGGAGCGACAACCCCACAGCGTCGGTACTGGCAAAACGGTTGCGCGATGTCACAAACGATTTCCTGCAGCAGAAATCCCCGCCGTCAGCCGCATCGTAATGCATGGCAAGCGTCACCCCAGTCCCGATTTCTGGAGTGGCATTACCGATAAAACCTAGTTTCCGTAAAGCGACATCCGCTGCCAAGGACTGAAAGCAGCTGCGGTACGAACCGCGGTAGAAGTGGTGTTGCGTTGAGTACTCTGCTCCAGCAGTCCGGGAGCGCGCGCCGCGTTCTTGCGCTTGGCGGGCAGGTCTCCACCCTCCATCCGACCCCGCTTTTCAGCCTGTGAATTTGCTTCTATTGCACTGCGTGTGGGAGAGGGTTGTGGCCGGGGCGGCAGCTGCGCATCGGGCGGATTGACGATAGTCGTCCAGGTGCCGATGCCACGCAATCCGTCGATACCCCGCAATTCCCTGTCGGACCCAGCTCCCTTTGGAGGAATTTGCAAATTGTTGTGCGGGAGCGCCGCCACCTTTTTCGAAGGCGCGATCGGCGATCCTTTGTGACCCAGAAGTCCAATGGCACGCTTTTGAGGTTGTGGCTCAATAATTGCGGCATCAACGCCCGGACCGATTGACTCCAGTTCTCCCCTCTTTACCGCAACACCTTGTTTTAGCGTTGCTTTTTGAATTGGTATCGGCACATTTTCGACTCCCGCAGCAACTGACTTTTGAGATTTGTCAACACGATTGGCGATCTGGGGAGCGGTCGCGGATACGCCTGCCGGGGTTTCTGCTGCCGGTACTGACGTGCTGGCTGCAGGGTTTGCCTTGGCCGTCGCTCGCAGCTTTGCGTGATCGCGTACAAGCGTCTTGTAAACCTGCGCGAGCGATTTTGGACGCCCTCGGGAGTAGAAGATCGATCGGTTGGCGCGCGCGGCTTTTGGAAAGTGGCGGTCTGCTCGTGCATTGGGATTGGAATTGGCGAGTGAAATCAGGTCGGAGGCGCCTTTTGCACCCAGAAAGTGGGCAACATAAAGCTCACCCTCGCTCGGCTTACGGCCCAGCTGGGATTCAATGAACTCGGAGTTCTGTTTGGTAAACGCCCCCGCCATCATCGCTGACACCTCAGGATTGTGACGGAGTTGGAGGATCTCGCCACGCAGCTTCTGGTTAGGCACATAATATTTGCCGCTGCGCGTCGAAAAAATATGGGGGGTGTATTTATCGAGCCCGAACTTGTTCCCGGCCTCTTTGACCATTTGCAGCCAGGTCCCCTCAATAAACTGGAACAACCCTGCCGCACTGGAGGTTTCGGCTTTTGCGCTCTTGTTGAAGGAACTCTCGCGCGCCGCGGTTTTCATGAGATACGAGAAATCGGTTCCCGTTGCACGACTGGCCTTCTTGATCGCATTGGCAATCGTCAAAGGCGCCTTGAGTGCGGAGGAAACCAAAGACATAGGTATTCTTTCGATCCCCTGTACACACGCCAAATGTGCGGGAATCGCCTTGCTGCCGTCTATGTTTTTGAAGCTAGTGATTTATGGTAAATGCGGCGTTAACTCCTGTGTCACAATTGGGCACAACATCATGAGAAAAAAGGCGTAAGTCATGAGCGGAAAGCATTTCGAAGAATTCGAAGCAGGTCAGGAATTCAACCATCCCATCCGGCGAACGGTTACGGAAATGGACAACACGCTGTTCAGCGCCCTCACCTACAATCCCCAACCCATTCACATCGACCGGCACTTCTGCGAAACGGAGACCGAATTTGGACAGCCCCTGATGAACAGTTACTTCACCCTCGGGCTGGCGGTCGGCATTGCCGTAAGCGATATCGCCCTTGGCACGACGATTGCCAATCTCGGCATGACTGAAGTGCGTTTTCCAGCACCGGTTTTCCACGGCGATACCTTGCATGTCGCAACCAAAGTGCTAGGGAAGAGAGAGAGCAAATCGCGCCCCGAAGCCGGCATTCTTGAATTTCAGCACGACACGTTTAATCAGGACGATACGCTGGTCGCGACGTGCAAACGGCAGGTGCTCATGCGCAAGAAGAGTTCAGCTTGAGGCAACACACATGCGTTCACTCCTGTTCACCCCCGGCGACAGCGACCGTAAGCTCAACAAAGGCCTGACCAGCGGTGCCGATGTCATTCTCATTGACCTTGAAGACGCTGTAGCAGCTGAAAACAAGCCCGCCGCACGTGAGAAGACCGCGAACTTCCTGACCCAGTCCGATGCCCGCAAGGCGCCGATACCGCTCTATGTGAGGGTCAATGATCTTGAGACGGAGTGGGCCAAAGACGACCTGGCTCATATCGTCCCGGCCGGCCCCGCAGGCATCATGCTGCCGAAGGCCCGTTCACACGATGATGTGGCGCGGCTATCACAAATGCTCGATGCATTTGAACAAAAGGCAGGACAAGACCCCGGCAGCACCTCGGTCCTTGTCATCGCCCCGGAAATCCCCGAAGCCCTGTTGAACATGGCTTCATTTCAGTCTTGCGACCCGAGAGTTGCCGGCATCACATGGGGCAGCGAAGATCTTGCCACCGGTCTTGGTGCGCACTCGAGCCGCAACGAGAACGGAGCATACCGGACACCTGTTGAGCTTGCCCGATCATTGTGCCTCGCTGCGGGTTCAGCCGCCGGCATTCATGCCATTGATACCGTCTACCCGGACTTTCGCGATTTGGACGGGCTGAAACGCGATTGTGAAAGGGCTGCCGCTGACGGCTTTTCCGGAAAACTCGCCATCCATCCCGACCAGGTTGCGATCATCAACGCGGCCTTCACACCGGATGAGGAAGAAATCACAAAGGCCCGGAGAATTATTGCTGCGTTCGACGCGGAGCCAGGTGCGGGCGTCATCAATCTGGATGGCGCTATGGTAGACATGCCCCATCTCCAGCACGCCAAAAAATTGCTCGAGCGCGCCGGGCTGAATTAGCTCTCAATCAACGCAGGTGTGTCCTAGGGGCGGTCCATGGAGAAGACGGTATCCACGACCGTGTAATCCATATAGCCAAGCCTTGCGATGAGCCTCAACTTCTGCATGTCGACCAGCCCATCGTCCAACACGCTTTCGTCGATGTGTATGCCGACCACATGGCCTAGAATGACACTATAGGGGTCCCGCCCCTCAGCCGCGGGCAAAGGGATCGTCTTGAAATGTTTGCATTCCAGGGCGACCGGGGACTCTGCCACACGTGGTGGCCTCACCAGCTTCGATGGCGCCGGCGTGAGGTCGGCTAGATTAAACTCGTCTATTTCCGGACCAACTTCCGCCGACGTAGCGTTCATGTGCTCCCTCAAATCATAGGTGGCGAGCGAACAGACGAATTCTCCCGTCTCCTCGGCATTTCTCTGGCTATCTTTTTGGCCGGCTGAGGAAAACATTACGAATGGCGGCACGTCAGAAACGCCGTTGAAAAAGCTGTATGGGGCAAGATTGACAACACCATCGGATGAGATGGTCGAAATCCAGCCAATTGGCCGGGGCGCGACAAGAGCCTTGAATGGATTATGCTTCAATCCGTGATTGTTGGTCTCGGTTTCGTAGAACACCGTTCGCTCTCCAATTCTAATGCCACGAAAATCCGGGTGTCAGCCAACCTTGTTAGGCACCCAATGGGTCGTGATTTCATCCAGATCAGGACGGTCGCGCTCCTGTGGCAGCTCCTGGGCGGTCCCTATGTAGATAAAACCGGCAACGCGCTCCCCCTCTCCTAATCCGAGCGCATTGCGAACGCTTTCATCATAGGCGTACCATTCGGTGATCCACTGCCCGGAAAATCCTGCTGCATTGGCAGCTGTCAGCAGATTCTGACATGCCGCCCCGGCGGAAAGCACTTGCTCCCATTCGGGTACCGCCTTCTGGTTTTTGATCTTTGAGATAACCGCAACCACAACCGGCGCGCGCAAGAAACGCGCGGCTTCGGTTTCAAGGCGCACGGGACTGGGATCAGTCTCCGATGCCTCATAAGCCTTCGCAAGCACCTCGCCAAATGCCGCGCGGACCTCGCCTTCAAAGAGAATAAACCGCCACGGCACGATTTTCTTGTGGTCTGGAACACGCGCGGCGGCAGTCAAAATCTGGCGCAAAAGCCCGGATTCCGGCCCAGGTGGTCCAAGATTGTTGGCCACGACCGATCGCCGGGAAAGGAGCAAACTCAATGGATCTTCAGACATGCCATATACGCCATGAACAAACTGAGCGCCCTGCCTATCCCATATTGGCCGGGCAAACAACGGCTTCAATAATCGGCCAGTGGCATTGCCGCCTTGACACCGTCTTGCCCCGGTTTGAAGCTAGCTGTTCCCGTGATATTTTTTAGAATCATGATGGCGATGCACCACCTATCGGAAATGAGGATCGGCGACCCTGATCAGGTCGGACCGGTCCGTCGGCGACTATTGGGAGGCACCTGATGCCCACGGCCCTGCACCGACGCGGATTGACGGCGGTTACAACCCTGTTTGCAGCCTTCCTCGCAGCATGGGCTTCCGGTCATGCACGCGCGCAGAGTGCCGGTGAACCTCCCAATGTCATGATCATTATCGATGCCTCGCGAAGCATGTGGGGGCAAATCGACGGCGTCAACAAGGTGGTGAGCGCACGCAATGCGGTCAATGCCGCGGTAAAGCAGTTTGAGGGTCGCGTCCCTCTCGGCTTGGTTGCCTATGGACACAGGGAAGCGTCGGGCTGCAAAGATATTCAGGTGATGCTCAATCCCGACAAACACAAAGCATCCGATGTCATCAAGAAGGTCAATTCCATTAAGCCGAAGGGATCAACCCCGATTGCCGCTTCACTGATCAAGGCGGCGAATGCAGCGCGCTACAAGGAAAAGCCCGTAAGCCTGGTGTTGATTGCCGATGGTCTCGACAACTGCAAAGCAGACCCGTGCGCAATAGCGAGCGAATTGAAGCAAGGCGGGAAGGATCTGACCATCCACGCAGTTGCTTTTGATAAAAAGGCCAAAGGCAAACTTGCCGCTCTCAGTTGCGTAGCCAAAAATACCGGCGGCACATTCGCATCAACCTCCAACGAGGCTGACCTCACCACGAGCGTAAAGGCTGCCATTGAGGCTGCGCTGGTGCCGAAGATGCCCAAGATCGCTGCAGCGCCGACACCCCAGCCACAGGCAACACCACAACCTGTCGAGCCTCAGGCGCCCCCGAAGGCAATGCCGAAAAGCGATCCGCTTACGACAGCGGCAGTTACTGACAAGCCGGCTGAAGCAGTCGCGCCACCGCCCGCCGCTCCGCCGGTTGCAGCACCCCGGCAGGCCGCAGCGCCGTCAAAAGGCGCGGTCCCGGTGACACTCGCTGCAAGCACAGTCGAAGGCGGTGCGATTATCAAGTCAGGCCTCGTTTGGTGGATTTACAAGAACCCGAAAAACAAGGATGGAACCTATCAGCTGGTGGAATCTTTACGCGATGCCACACCCACGGCTGCATTGCCACCGGGCTCCTATCGGATCGCCGCCACTTACGGCAAGGTCAATTTGATCCGGGACATAAAAGTGCAAAATGGAGCTGCGGTCCGGGAAACCTTTGTTCTCAACGCCGGGGGACTGCGCCTGGGCGCCGTCACGTTGGCTGGCAAGACCATTCCGCCAAATTCAGTCCGGTATGACGTGTTTGCCGACGAGGCTGAGTCCGACCAGTACGGAAACAGAAAACTTGTAATCCGCGATGCGAAGCCCGGCACCGTCCTTCGCCTGAATGCCGGTGGATATCAGGTGGTGAGCACATATGGCGACGCGAACGCAATCGTGCGCGCGGAAGTAACCGTCGAGCCTGGCAGGTTGACGGATGCCACCATCAACCACAGTGCGGCGAAAGTTACCCTGAAGCTGGTAAATCAGCCCGGGGGCGAGGCACTGGCCAACACGCAATGGAATATTCTGACCCCAGGCGGAGACGTTGTGAAGGAAAGTGCTGGCGCGCTACCGTCACATATCCTTGCTGCCGGCACCTACAACGTGCTCGCCCGCCATCAGGGCAAAAACTACACCCGTGAGTTTGCAGTTGAGCCGGGCGAAGCCAAACAGATCGAGGTCGTCATACAGTAGGACTGCGGCAAGCCAGCGCCTGTTCTGTCACGCTGCCTTGGATTGTTTTTGCAACCGTTTCAAATCAGGCGGAACGGCTTCTTCAACAAGCATGGCAATGGCCTCATCGAGAGGCATCACCGTCTGATCCCTCGAACCAAGACGGCGTATGGACACAGTCCGTTCTTCAGCCTCGCGCTTGCCGCACACAAACAGTGCCGGAACCTTGGTGACGGAATGCTCACGCACCTTGTAGTTTATCTTTTCGTTCCGAAGATCGACCTCTCCGCGCAGCCCCGCCTTCTTGAGCGCCTCCAGCACTTCGCCGGCATATTCGTCCGCGTCGGAAACGATCGTCGCCACAACCACCTGCAATGGTGACAGCCAGAGCGGAAAATGGCCGGCGTGCTGCTCGACCAGGATGCCGGTAAAACGCTCAAGGGAGCCGAACATGGCGCGGTGAAGCATAACGGGGACGTACTTCTCGCCGTCCTGCCCGATATAGAACGCACCAAGCCGCTCGGGAAGGTTCAGATCCACCTGCAGCGTACCACACTGCCAGTCCCGACCAATCGCGTCGCGCAGAACATATTCAAGTTTGGGCCCATAGAATGCGCCCTCACCCGGATTGAGCTCATACTCCATGCCGGCCGCCTCGACCGCCTTTTTCAGCGCTTCTTCGGATTGGTCCCAGACTTCATCTGAACCCACACGCTTTTCCGGCCGGTCGGAATATTTGATCACAACATCTTCGAAGCCGAAATCGCGGTAAATCGAGAGGATCAGGTCATTGACCTTCACGCACTCCTCGGTGATCTGCTCCCGGGTACAAAAAATATGGGCGTCATCCTGTGTGAAATGGCGAACCCGCAGCAGCCCATGCAGTGCACCTGAAGGTTCATAGCGATGCACTTTGCCGAATTCCGCAATTTTTACAGGCAGCTCTCGATAGCTTTTCAAGCCATGCTTGAAAATCTGAACGTGACCGGGACAGTTCATCGGCTTGCAGCAATAGACCCGTTCGTCCGGCGTCACTGTGGTGAACATGTTCTCACCGAACTTTTCCCAGTGACCAGATTGCTCCCACAGCGCCTTGTCCATCATGTCCGGGGAATTCACTTCAACGTAGCCAGCCGCGTTCTGGCGGCGACGCATATAGTTGATGAGTTCCTGAAACAGGGTCCAGCCTTTGGCGTGCCAGAATACGGCGCCCGGCGCCTCTTCCTGGAAGTGATAGAGGTCCATCTCGCGGCCCAGGCGGCGGTGGTCGCGTTTTTCCGCCTCCTCCAGCATGGTGAGATAAGCCTTCAACTCATTCTCGCTGGCCCATGCTGTCCCGTAGATGCGCTGGAGCATCGGATTGTTGGAATCACCACGCCAGTAGGCACCGGCTATGCTCAAGAGTTTGAACGCGTTGCCGACCTTGGACGTTGAAGGCAGATGGGGTCCGCGGCACAGGTCAAACCAGTCGCCTTGTTTATAGATGCGGATTTCGTCGTCCTCGGGGATCGCGTCTATGAGCTCGACCTTGTAGTCCTCGCCCATTTCCTTGAAGACCTTCTTGGCCTTCTCGCGGTCCCAAACTTCCTTGGAAAACGGTGCTCCGCGCGAAATGATCTCGCGCATCTTTTTCTCGATGACGCCCAGCTCGTCCGGATGGAATGGTTCTTCGCGATCGAAGTCATAGTAGAAGCCATTGTCTATGACGGGACCGATGGTCACTTGAGTGCCCGGGTATAGCTCCTGAACCGCCTCAGCCATGACGTGGGCGGCATCGTGCCTGATGAGTTCCAAACCCGCTGCATCGTCACGTGTGACAATCTCTATTTTTCTATCCTGGTCAATGGGATCGCTCAGGTCTTTCAACTCACCATCGAGCTTCACCGCAATCGCTTTTTTGGCTAGCGATTTTGAAATGGATTCGGCCACGTCCGCGCCGGTTACACCGGACTGAAATTCGCGCGCATTGCCATCAGGGAAGGTAAGGGAAATCATGTTCTCTCTCTCCTCTCACTCACTGCAAACCAGGCAGGTAAGATGGAATCAGCGCCCGTGTCGGGCTGCTGTTGTGAGGAACGAATGTGGGACTTTAGGACGTTTTGTCAAGGTCGCGCGTCAGGTCCGACCCACGCCACCGCCCATATCGCCACGGGGCCCACCAGGGGTGGTGTTCCTTGCCCAAATCAGGAACCGGGTCAAAGCCGGATGGACCCCATGGATTGCAGCGGGCAAGCCGCGCCAAGGCAAGCCAGAAACCTTTCCAGGGACCGTTTCGATCGATTGCTTCTTCAGCATATTCCGAGCAGGTAGGCAGATAACGGCATTCCCGACCCATGAAGGCGGAAAAGGTGTAGCGGTAGAAAAGGATTGGCGCCTTCACCAGTCCGGCCGCCAGTTTCCGGAGCGCGGTCATGTTGCGTGCGTTTCGATTTTTTCGACGAGCGCGGCCGCCACCATCAAATCGAGATGGGCGCCACCAGCATTCTTGAACACCGTGATTTCGTCGTCACTCTTCCGTCCGATGGCCTTTCGTCCGACCAGATCAAACAGATCAGCGAGGATATCTTTCTCATCGATGATACCGGCATCCATGGGTGCGGCGATGTCGGCAACACCGTCGAGCGCCGACTCCCTGCAATCCACAAACAACCTGCCGCGTTTGAGGACCATGTCGTCGGCTTCCCGGGTATCGGAGGAATAACCGCCCACAAGATCGACATGCGTCCCCTGTTTCAGCCAGTCGCCCTTCAGAATTGGATCACGTGCCATGGTGGCCGTCGTGACTATGTCAGCAGTGCCAACGGCTGCCTCCAGCGATGAAGCGGTTTCAGCAGCAATGCCACTCTGACCCAGCTCATTGGCGAGCACTTCTGCGCGCGCTGGCGTCCGGTTCCAAACCATCACACGCCGGATTGACGGTCGGGCTGCGAGATGACCTCGCACCAGCCATGGAGCCAATCCGCCCGCCCCTGCAATCACAAGCGTTTCCGCGTCCGGCCGGGATAGCAACCTCGAGCCCAGAGCGCTGTCCGCTGCGGTCTTCCAGTATGTCAGTTCCGTCGCATCCAGAACGGCATTGGGCCGCCCATTGTCCGCGTCGAACAGCATTATCGCCGCTTGAACGGATGGCAGGTCGTGACGTTTCGGGTTCTGGGGGAAAATTGTAATCAGTTTTGATCCGATGAGGTTTGCGCCGTTATGCGCGGAGCGGACCATATACTGGCTGTCGGCCGGCCCCATCAGCCCATCGGCAAGTTGAGGGCGCGCCTTGCTGTGTCCCTCTTCCAGTGCGTCTATCAATGTGGGGAAATCGAAGACCTGCCGCAATTCCTCAGCGTCGAAGAAACGCATGGTGGGGTTTTCCTAGCTCTCAGAGTCACCGAAGGACTTTCCATCCTTGCGCGTCATATGCCATCAACCGCGGCTGCCCGATTGTGTTGGTTGGGCATCGGTTGCGCGTGCTGCCTCGATATCTGCAATCGCTTCTTCGACCGCATCAAAAACCAATAGTGTCGAGGCGTGACGTGCCTTGAAATCACGCACAGGCTCCAGAACTTCAAGGTCCGTCCATTTACCATTCGGCGGGGGGCCGTCCTCTTTAAGCATTTTGCGCATTCTGTCCCCTACATCCCGCAATTCATCTGCAGTGGACCCAACGATGTTCCGCGCCATGATCGACGATGCTGCCTGGCCAAGAAGGCACGCCTTCACCGTTTGCCCATAGTCGGTCACGACATCGCCATCCATGCTCAAATCGACGGTGACCGTACTTCCACACAGTTTCGAATGCGCAGTCGCACTTCCCTGCGGTTGGTCAAGACGAACCGCCCTGGGAATGTTCGCCGCATACTCCAGGATGCGGGGATTATATATGTCGTCCAGTTCAGTCACTGCCATCTCTCGAAATAGTTACAAAACACGGGGCCTTGCAGCATTCCTCTGCGAATTATATATCGTGCATCGACAGTTTGGACAGATGGCACATATTGCTGCATATGGTTCAGTTGAACCGGATACTGGCGTGTCACGTATATATCTGTATAGATCGATATCATTCGCAAGGGGCAATTTCCCGTTATAATGCGCACACAATGCCGGACTAATGCCTAGCAAGACTGCATAATTTGCTATTGTGATCCGGCGGAGAAGGAACCTTATGGACGCGATTGTCAAAAAGATGCCAACAGCCAAATCCAACCTTGGCGCCGGGCCAGACGTAGAGCGGCCAAGTCGCGAGGCGGCTGAGGAAGCTGTGCGCACGCTGATCGCGTGGGCCGGAGATGACCCGACGCGTGAAGGTCTTTTGGATACGCCGGGACGTGTCGCCAATGCTTACCGCGAGTTCTTCAAGGGCTATGAAGAATGCCCGATTGATGTCCTCTCCCGCACATTCGAAGACGTGGGTGGATACGATGACATTGTTATGCTGCGCGATATCGATCTTTACTCGCATTGCGAACATCACATGGTCCCCTTTATCGGCAGAGCGCATGTCGCCTATATGCCGAACGATGCCGTCGTCGGGATTTCTAAACTGGCTCGCGTTGTGGAGATTTATGCACGGCGCCTGCAGACACAGGAAACCATGTCGGCTCAGATCGGCGATACGATCCACACCGTATTGAAGCCTCAAGGCGTAGCGGTCATGATCGAAGCTGTTCACCAGTGCATGTCGATCCGCGGTGTTCAAAAGCCGAATGTGGCGACTATCACCACCCACTTCACGGGCATCTTCAAGGAAGATCCGGCCCACCAGGAACGTTTTTTGATGCTTTCGCGAGGCGGTTCCTGAACTGACAGAACGCCATAAACTTCAATTGCGTTGAGAATGAACCTCATGTCCGATTCACGCTTTGCCAAACGGCTTACTGTCGAGCAAGTTGAAGAGGGGCACCAACTTGCGCCCAAATTCGACGATCAGGGTGTGATTGCGGCCATTGCCACGGATGTGAACACCGGCGATGTGCTGATGCTCGGATATATGAATGCCGAAGCGTTGGAAAAAACAATCGAGACCGGCGAGGCGTACTACTGGAGCCGATCACGACAAACCCTCTGGCACAAGGGGGCAACCAGCGGACTGGTTCAGAAGGTTGTCGATTTGCGTGTCGACGATGACCAGGACGCTGTTTGGTTGAAAGTTGATGTCGCCGGTTCGGGCGCCTCTTGTCACGTTGGTTACATGTCCTGCTTCTATCGTTCGATTCCAACAGGTGAAAAACCGACACCTGGACTTGAGCTCGAATTCAGGGAGGATTCGAAGACCTTTGATCCGCAGGACGTATACGGGGACGCACCGAACCCTACGAAATTGTAAGGCGTTATTCACACAAACGGGATCGCTTTACCCCTTAACCCACGTTTAAACACCACTAGATATCATCTATGGCACGGCAAGGGCCCGCGTGCCGTTGGATCCGCGCACGGCGCGGGGACCGGAGCAGGTACGACTATGATGAAGCCCAAAATAGGCATAGCACTCGGCGGTGGAGCCGCCCGCGGCTGGTCGCATATCGGGGTCTTGAAAGCCCTCGAAGAAGCCGGCCTAGAACCGGATATAATCGTTGGCACCTCAATCGGGTCAGTCGTCGGTGGGTGTTACAATGCGGGCAAGCTCGAGGAACTGGAAGGTTTTGCGCGCAACCTGACGCGGCGGCGCGTTTTTGGTTTTCTCGATTTCAACTTTGCGGGCTCCGGCCTCATATCCGGACAGCGGCTCGCGGAAGAGTTGGGCAGCCATCTCGAAGAAGTCCAGATTGAAACCATGCCAAAAAAGTTCGTTGCGGTAGCGACTGAGCTCAAAACGGGTCACGAGATCTGGCTCAGCAAGGGTCCCTTGGTGCCTGCAATGCATGCCTCCTACGCACTTCCCGGCATATTTCGCCCCGTGAAGATCAACAACCGCTGGCTCATTGACGGCGCACTGGTCAATCCAATCCCCGTTTCTGTCTGCCGTGCACTCGGCGCGCGTATCGTAATTGCTGTGAACCTCAACTGGGATTTCTTCGGCAAAGGCACTGTCGTGCCAAATCAGGATGCGTTCGGCGAATCTGAAATGCCGGTCGCCGAAAATACGCCCCCTTCAGGGAATGGCCGCGCCGCGCAGAATTTGCTGCGAAAACAGTTCTTCGGCCAGGGAAGCGACGCGCCGGGCATTTCCAGCGTCATGATGGACTCGTTTAACATCATTCAGGACCGCATCGCGCGTTCTCGCCTCGCGGGTGATCCACCCGACATCATGATTATGCCGGTGCTCGGGGACATGGGACTGTTCGATTTTCATATGGCCGAAGAGGCCATCGCCAACGGCAAATACGCGACCGAAAAGGTCCTTGAAGACATACAGCGGGCCGTTGGCGCGCTTGCGGCCTGAGGGCACGCACTTGCCGGTTGAAAGCGAAACTTATCCGGTGGCGATATAATCGCGCATGGCCGCTGCTTCCAGCTCAGCTTCCGCTATGCGCAAACGAACGACATCACCAATCGAAATCACGCCGATCAAACTGTCGTTTTCCACAACAGGCATATGACGGAACCGGCCATCTGTCATCGCAGACATGATGGTGTCGATCGTCTCAGCCGTCCCGCAGGTGATGACTTTCTTGGTCATGCAGCTTGAAACCGGTGATTTGAGAATATCACCGCCGGAGTCTGCGATCGCGCGAACAAGATCGCGCTCTGACACGATACCGGCGATTCCGCCCTTGCCATCCGTCAGAACAATGCAGCCAATTCCGTGCTTGCGGAGAGTTTTTGCAACTTCCAGCAGAGAGTCATCCGGACTGGCAGTGATCACGTCCCTGCCCTTTTCGCTCAAGATCGTTGCAACATTCATTTGCTATCTCCTCCCTGGCCTGCAGGCCTAGACCAGACAATACCCAGCCGCCGCAGGTTCGCGCGATCCACCTTGAGAGGTTTTCTCGAGCGCTCTCGTGGCCTCACGCGCCCAGTTGCGATGTCTTACACGACCCCATATGACAGGCGCGTACAACATCACGATCCCGTCATGATGGAGCGCTAATGCGCACTAAGCAATAGCAAATAGTTGTCTTTATTAAGGTACGGCAGGTGAAGTCCCCGCAACTCAAAGCAAGTTTCCACGGCGCTGCGCACCACGGTCGAACAGGCCGAAGGTGAATAAACCACACACAAAACCGCCGATATGCGCCTCCCAGGCTATTCCTCCGCCTGAACCGTTGAGTTGCACTCCGCCCAAGCCAAACAGCAGATTTAGCAGAATCCATACTGCGAGAAATGCCAGAAACCGAAAATCTGTGAGTGTTTGACCGATGCTCGCGAGAGGAACGGACTTGAGATCTCCCGACATCGGCATGATTTGACGGCTCGCGCCAAACATAAAGCGGATTGCAGCCGCCATTTGACCTGAAATCGCAGCTGAGGCGCCAACGACGGGCACAAGTTCCCCGAAATGAAGCACAAGATGGACAACTGCACCTGCGATCCCGCATAGAACCGAAAACAGCACAAACCCCAGATTTCCAATCCGTTTCGCGACCGCACTGCCAAAAGCAAGCATCCAGATCGAATTGACGATGAGGTGCGTCGCATCGCCATGCACAAACATGTATGTCACGAACGAGGTTATGTCGGCCCATTCTCCACCTGGAAGGTTGGGTGCGGACGCCACATAACGGGCGGGTATGAAAGCCAGGGTGAGGAGCAGCTCCTGGGCTAATGCCGGCGGCAGTAGCGTACGCACAACGTGCAGGCCAGCAATTATGGCCAACGCCCAGACAACGCTGGCCGGTATATTGAACATCGGTTGTCTGCTGTTCATTCTTGTTGATTCCCGCTCCGCGCACGAACGTCTGCCATAACGAAACCCGGGCCTGACGGCAAGCAGACGTTGTTAACCTTGCCGTCCACCTTTTCCCGAGCGAGCGCCATCTTTTTCTAAATTGGCATGGGACCTGCTCATCGACTTGTCAAAACGTGGCGCGCTTGGCCGATGTCTCACATCGAGACTCGCTCGGAATTCTCCAGGACGCCAACGTGAAAAGACACTGCGTCAGTCAGAGGCACCGGATATGCAGCATACGTCGACAAAGCAACTCTATGAGTACTGGAACCAGGTACGAAACGGCCGGTTCGCACCGAACCGGTTTGAAATCGAACCTGCCAAGTTGGCGGATATCCTGCCTGATGTCTTTATCCTCGAGTGCCCCGATAATTCGACATACCGCTTCCGCCTCGCTGGCACACGGATTTGCAGCCTTCTGGGGCACGAATTGCGCCAGCAAAACCTGCTCGATTACTGGACTGGCGACGACAGGGAAGGTGTACAGAGTTTGCTACACACTGTGGCAACGGACGGCGCTGGCGCCATCGTTGAATGTGCGGGCAAGAACGCGACGGCCAACGAGCAGGTTGTTTTCGAGATGATCGTGCTGCCCCTCGTCCACACCGAAAACGCCGTAAACCGCATGGTAGGGAGCATTGCCCCGCTCAACCAGCCCTATTGGGCAGGCACCCTGGAAATTCGTCATTTGATGCTCACAACCTTCGATGTGATTTGGCCAGATGTGCGCCCTCACATTCCAAGAACAAGCGAACCCCCTGCGGTTCTCTCGGGCACAAGATCGCTGAGCGCCGATGATGCACGCAGCCGGTTCCGCGTGCTTGAGGGCGGCCTTTCAAGACAGTCCGACTAAGGTTCCCGACTGATTTAGCGATTTTCTCGCTCGTGATGCGCCGCCCCGCCGTGCCTGCTTAGACCTTCATTAACGATAAATCGCCTAGCATTCACTGCTAACAGCCCGATTTTCGAAAAGCAGGCAAATATGAGTGCGAGTCAATCCCTTGCCGCCGCATCAGGCCGCGTTGCATCAACCGTTGCTCTCCAGCGGGGTAGAAGCACCCAGTTGCAGAGCGCTTCCAACGCACCTGCCACCCGAATGCTCACAACGAACGAGCGACGGCGGTTTCAGAGGGTAAATATTCCCCTTCTCGGCCGTTACATGCTGGAAAGCCGTCAGGAATACCCGTGTCAGGTCGTCAATATGTCTGCCGGTGACGTCGCCGTCCGTGCCCCTGTAATTGGCGACGCTGGCGAGCGGATCGTGATTTATGTCGACAGGCTGGGCCGCGTTGAAGGAAAAATCGTTCGCGTTTCCAGCGAAGGGTTTGCCCTATTGCTCAGCGCATCGCCGCACAAGCGGGAGAAAATTGCAAACCAGCTCACCTGGTTGGTGAACAAAGACCGCTTCTCGATGATAGAAGACCGCCGCTACGATAGAATCATCCCCCGAAAGAGCAAAGCGAAGCTCACCCTGTCCGACGGCACGTCATATGAATGCAAGGTTCTGGATATCTCGCTTGGAGGCGCGGCTGTAGCGCTTGAGGCAAAGCTTCCCGTTGGCGAGCGTGTAACATTAGGTCTCACACCAGGCCGCATAGTGCGTCACGCCGATCACGACACCAGTATCGAATTCCTGGAAATTCAGGATCCGGCGTCCCTGGAAAGCCAGTTCGGTTAGTCTTTTCAGCCGCGCGTGATTTTTTTTCGTTCAATTTTCTTCCGTCTTCCAGAACTTCAGGTCTGCAGATTGCGTGCACGCGCGCGCGCATCTTCCTTCTCCGCTTCTCACGCTTAGGCGACTTGCATCGCATTTTTCCCGGAATACTGCTGTTTATCCGACCTCTTGCACGGCATTGAAACCAATACAATTTCAGTAAAATTTTATGTAAATTAGAATATCTAAAATTCTATTCAATATTTAATCTAATGTATCTGAAATATAAATAGAAGATACACTTCCGTATTTGCGCATTTTCAAATCGTATTTGCGATAGTGCCCTCACAAAACAAACAGGGGGCATGAAATGAAACGGGGTATACTTGGAGTAGCGATGCTATTTATGGGTACGATAGCCGCTACCACAGCTGAGGCCGATTTTTCGGCCAAAACGATTGGGCAAGACGCGCGCTCACCTTACATGCGCGTCTTCGGGCGTTCACTTCCGCCGATTGGCCATGTCAGTTTCTGCAAGGAATTTCCGGAAGAATGCGCCGGCAGTGCTACGCGGGACACCAAGGTCAAGCTGACACACGCACGCAAAAAGGATCTGCGGACCGTCAATGATGCGGTCAATCGTATGGTTCACCCGGTCTCGGACATGAGCCTCTACGGCCGTGTCGAGCATTGGACATATCCCAATGGGAAGGGTGACTGCGAAGACTATGTTCTGCTGAAACAGCGTCTGCTTGTCGAACGCGGATGGCCTGCAAACTCACTCCTCATCACCGTCGTACGTGACGAAAACAATGAGGGGCACGCGGTTCTGACCGTGCGTACGTCGATGGGTGACTTCCTGCTCGACAACAAGCGCGCAGACATCAGGACCTGGAACGATTCACCCTACACTTTTGTCAAACGGCAGTCTGGCCGCGATCCCAAAGTCTGGGTTTCATTGACCCGTCCGAGCAAGCGACGCGCGAAGCCGACAGCCGGTACCGGAACCAACTGATTGGAGCACCAGCAATACCTGAAAATTGGCGTTCCCCAAGGCCCGGGTGTCATCCCCCCATCCCCGACCCTTCCGGGCCTAACCCCTGAGCCGGCGTTCCCCGACGCCGGCTCATTTTTTTTGTCTCGGTGCCTTGGCGGTTCAAATGCCCTGGTTCAAGTATCCTGAACTTCAAAGCCGGCTCGATAGCGCGCGCTGTTGTCTACATAATGCTGAGCCAGATGTTTGAGTTGATCGGCATCTTTCTGCTCCAGCTGCCGCACGACGCGTCCAGGTGTTCCGACAACAAGGGAATTATCAGGTATTTCCTTGCCTTCGGGAATGAGAGAATGCGCGCCAATAATGCAATTTGCGCCGATTTTTACGCCATTGAGCACCGTCGCACCGATGCCGATGAGCGTATTCGGCCCAACCGTACATCCATGAACCATGGCCATATGCCCCAGGGTGCATCCCTCACCGATGACCATCGGAAACCCCTTGTCGGTATGAAGTACGCATCCATCCTGGATGTTGGTACGCGCGCCGATCTCAATGAGGTCATTGTCACCGCGAATGATCGCGCCGAACCAAACACTCGCATGCGAACCAAGTTTTACATTTCCGATTAGGACCGCATTTGGAGCAACCCAAACTTCGTCCGCTTGCGGCAATTCGACGGTTATGCCGTCAATCTTGTAGAGCGCCATTTGCCTCCCCTCAACTGAACCCGGCGGGGACTTTGGCACAACAGACTTGCGATGACGAGACGGGTCACGTGTGATGGCGTCATATCCCGTTGAGGCGGAACAAAAGCTCGAGCATGACGACGCCGGAGAAGAAGCTCCAGACTGTGGATATCACTGTCGAAAGCGCCAGCCAGTGCGGCGCTCGCCCTTCCAGCATCGCACCGCGGATCGCATTGCGCATGACAATGACGGGCCCTGCGACAACGCGGAAGAAAACGCCGAGAATTGCAGGTGCCGTCTGCTCCGTCTGCAGCCCGAACTTCAGCGGACTGCCAGTCGCGAGCCGCCACCCGCTGGTGCAAAGCCCGGCGATGCAATACCCGATTGCGGTTACATACAGATAGAAAAGATACTCGGACATACGGCCTCCCGCGCCCAACGAGGCACGAAGCAACCTTGCAAGAGGCAAGGCCCAAGCGCATGTCATTTCTTACCGAAAGGTTAACGGCCGGCGCGCGATGAAACACCGCGAGACCGCATTCTCTGATTTGCTGCGGGAACGACTAGGACTCGAGATCAAAATCCAGGATGGCCATCTGGAACTGATAGGACAGATCGCCATCGTCGTCATCGCGGAAAAGAACGCCGATGAACTCATCGCCGATATAGACTTCGGCGGAATCGTCCTTGTTGGGGCGCTGGCGCAACTCAATGGTATCCAGTCTAAAGGTCTTGCGGAGATAGGATTCCACTCGAACGATTTCTTCGCGCGTCAAGACAGCCTCCCAAAATTGAACATTTCGGCTTGAATGGAACTTTTCGGCGCGAATTGCAACAGCCAGATGCCGCTTTAGTCCTGCGACTTTTCGGTATTTTCTTCCAGAAGCTGGTTCATGGAGCGCGCTGGTTCAGGACAGCCTGCCTTGCCAACCACACGCGCAGGCACACCCGCAACCGTGGAGTTCTTCGGCACGTCCTTAAGAACAACACTGCCAGCAGCAACCCGGGCACAATCGCCAACAGTAATATTTCCAAGAATTTTGGCACCGGCGCCGATCATGACACAACGACCGATCTTCGGATGCCGATCGCCTGCCGCCTTGCCACTGCCGCCCAGCGTCACACCGTGCAGAATGGATGCATCGTCACCGACACTCGCCGTTTCACCGATCACAATCGCGGTGGAGTGATCAAACATGATGCCGCGCCCGATTGTCGCTGCGGGATGTATGTCCACGCTGAAGACGCGAGACGCCTGGCTCTGCAGATAGAAAGCGAAGTCCTCCCGGCCGACCTTCCACAATTCATGGGCGAGGCGGTGCGTCTCCAATGCATGGAATCCCTTGAAATACAGCAAAGGCTCGATCAGCCTGTTGCAAGCCGGGTCCCGATCGTAGACCGCTGCCAGATCAGCGCGAAATGCTTCCCCGAGCTCCGGCTTTTCGCTCAGCAGATCCTCGAATGTCTTTGAAAGCTGTCCGACATCAACCTCTGCGTGGCTGAGACGTTGCGCAAGACGGTGGCAAACCGCCAATTCCAGGGAATCCTGGTTGATCACCGTCGAATAGACAAAACTCGCAAGAACCGGCTCGTTCCTGCACACCTCCTGCGCCTCTTCACGCAAACGGTCCCATGCGGGATCGCAAGATTTCAGAGCGGTTGACGTGTTCTGCTGATTTCCAGCCATCGGTAACTCCTATCAGCGCTACAAGAAGCGGGTCGTTCATGTGGTGCCAATGCACGGGCAAGTCAACGTTTGCGGCCAAGCCCAATCTATTCTAACTCTCCATATGCGCCGTAATTGTGATAGCGCATCTCACCATTCATACCAAACAGCGAAGTCTCTCATGGCAGATGTCACGCCCCTCAATAAAGGTCAAATCGAAACTGAGCTCGAGGGCCCAATATGCTGGATTACCTTTAACAATTCATCCCGCATGAACGCGTTATCGAGCACCATGTGGACTGCTCTACCTGAAATAATTGCGCAAGCTGAGGCGGATTCATCAGTACGCGTCCTCATTCTGCGTGGCGCCGGAGAGAAGGCATTTTCCGCTGGTGCAGATATTTCCGAGTTCGGCACCGCCCGGACTGGAGAGACGGCAAAGGCCTATGACGCGCTGAGCCACGCGGCCTTCACCGCGCTGATGGAGTGTGCAAAACCAACCATTGCGATGATCCATGGTTATTGCATGGGCGGGGGTATGGAGCTGGCGTTGTGCTGCGATCTTCGTTATGCGGCGCAGGGCACAACTTTCGCCATTCCATCTGCGAAACTCGGCATAGGGTATGATCCGCGTTGGATCCGGCCGTTGCTTTCCGCACTCAGCCCGACCCAGGTCAAGGAAGTCCTGATGACCGGCCGAAGGTTCAGCGGTGATGAAGCCCTGGACATGGGTATGATTACCAAGCTTTTAGTGGTTGAAGCGCTGGAGGATGACACCCGCGCGCTCGCACACATGATTGCGGAAAATGCACCCCTTGCGGTTCAGGCAGCAAAACGTTGTGTGGATGAATTGGTTCGCGCGCCCGAACACCCCGATATGGGCGCGCTTGATCGGTTAATCGAGGCGTGCCTTGAAAGTGCGGACTACGAAGAAGGCCGAACCGCGTTCATGGAGAAGCGCAAGCCGGTTTTCCGGGGTAAGTAGATTTCGTTCAGGGTCGTTTTTCCAAGAATGCCAGAACCCCGTCTTTGAATTGTCGGTCACCGACTGCCCTCATGTGATCACGGCCTTCTATTACGAGAGCCTCCGCGCCCGGGATGAGATCTGCGAGACCCTGCGCCGAACCGCCGATAACATCTTTGCTTCCCACCGCGACGAGCACCGGCAACTTGATCGTGCCGAGTTCTTCCGACGTAATCTTGTCACGCGATGCGCGGATGCATGTCGCCAGGGCAAGTAGGTCGCTACCCGTTGATTCAGCGAATGCACGAAATGTACGTGCCGTTTCATTGGTGACGTCATCAATGCTGGGCGCTTCAAGCGCCTTTGCGATTGGTCCCGCACCGCCGACGCCACGCACCATATTGAAACCCAGACCGGCAAGAACCGCGCTGCGAACCTTTTCAGGATGGCGCATGGAAAGGAATGCGGTAATGCGCGCACCCATGGAGTAGCCCATGACATCGGCACGGCCGATCTGCAGGTGCTCCAACAGACGCCGGGCGTCCCCAGCCATTTCCGGTGCGGGGTATTTCTCTTGGTCGTAGAGCTTCTCACTTTCGCCGTGGCCGCGATTGTCTATGGCGATCACGCGACGCCCGGCACCTGCGAGTGTGCGAACCCAACTCGTATCGATCCAGTTGGTCGCAATGTTTGATGCAAATCCGTGAATCAGGAGAATGGGGTCGCCCTCCCCCTCATCTAAATAGGCGATTTCGACGCCATCTGAGTCGAATGTATTCATGCGATCCCGGTCCACTTTGTGCCACTCACAGACGGGCTTACCCCTATCTTTTGAATGGCGCAATCAGTATGCTCGCGCGCAATTCGAGACAATGGAGAGAACTGAGGCCGCTCCATGGCAATTCCCACAGTCCCTCATTTCTACAATGACGCCGGCGTTGAACGAATTCGTATCGGCGCGAACGAATTTCAGTGCATGGGCGCCAGCCCACCGCATGACCATCCCCATGTCTACCTCGATATGGGCAGCGATACTGAGATTATCTGTCCCTACTGCTCGACGATTTATGAGCGCGACCCCTCACTGTCCGCTGGGGAATCTGACCCGCCGGGTTGTCTCCACCAGGATACCGTTGCGGCCTGAAGCCTGCACGTCCCCCACGCATCGATGCCTAAGCCTAAGTCCGAGAACCAATTTCTGATTGCCGGTGGTGGTATCGGCGGGCTTTCGGCGGCAATTGCGCTGGGCCGGATGGGAATTTCAATCCGGGTGCTGGAATCTACAGAGAAATTCTCCGATGAGGGTGCCGGTATACAGCTCGGTCCCAATGCGACAAAAATTCTTGAGCAGTGGGGCGTGCTTGAGCGCCTCGCCGGAAAGGCCGTCGTTTCAGAAGGCGTTGCCATTGGCGACGGCCTGACGGGTCAACTTCTCGCCACTGTACCCTTCGGGGAAACGGCACAGGAACGATACGGCGCTCCGTTTCTGCTTGCTCATCGGGCAGATTTGCACCGGGCCCTGCTCGAGGTCGCCCGCAGCTATTCCGGTTTCAACATCAAGATGGGCTGCGAGGCCCTGTCATTCCAGCAATCTCCCGATGGGGTCACAGTAACAACCAGAAACGGTGATGTTCGCGGGCGTGCGCTCATAGCCGCAGACGGGCTATGGTCACGGCTACGCAGAGACATCGATCGCGGCGCAGCGTTGACCTTCTCGGGGCGGACCGCATGGCGCACATGGATCGACCCGAAAGATATGCCCGACGCCCTGCACGGATCCTGGACCGGGTTGTGGCTTGGAAAAAAAGCACACCTTGTCCACTACCCCGTACGAGGAGGAAAAAAGATAAATGTGGTTGCCGTTATTGATGAACGCTGGGGCAGCAGAAGTGACGGATGGAACCATGAAGCGGAAGCAGATCAGCTCGTCCCCTATTATGCTGAATGGGACAGCTTGCCGGCACAGGTAGTACGAAACGCAACGGCGTGGCGGAAATGGTCGCTGTTCCAACTCCCGCCACTACGCGCCTGGACACAGGGCTCTGTCACGGCGATCGGCGACACCGCCCATCCTGTGCTGCCGTATTTGGCGCAGGGCGGTGCGATGGCGATAGAAGATGCGGCCGTTCTGGCTCGGATTTTATCTGAGCACGATAACGATCCCTGGCAGGCCTTTCGCCCGTTCGAATCTGCCCGCATCGGAAGGACGGCCCGTACGAGCTATGAGTCGCGCCGCATGGGCAACATCTATCACATGGGCGGGCCCATGCGGATGATGCGCAATTTCGTGTTGCGTCACCGGTCACCTGAATCACTGTTGAAGAAGTTGGATTGGCTATACGGGTTCGAGGTCAGTGACTGACGCTACTGCTGTGCCGATGCCTTGATGGCAATTTCCGTCCGAACGACCGAACCGAGCGGCACTTCAGGCTGAAGCATGGCGTTGCGCGAGTAGTTTTCTCCCGTGAACTGCAATCGCACGCGGCGTTCCGGCGCCGGGCCGCCTCCTGTCTGAACCAGAATGTCCCGGTATCCGTTCGTCGCCACATCCGTGATTTCTATGGGAGGTTTCACACGTACGGTTCTCGAGATCGGCCGAAACCCATTATCCAGCGACTGGAACACCGCCATGGAACAACCGGTCCGCGTGCACCAGTCCTTGCCCTGGAACAGAACCAGTGCCTCGCGGACACCATCGCCGTTCAGATCGGCCCCGACGAGCTGATATCGCCCGGCTGACCGTTTCTTCGAAGTCCGGTAATTTTCAATCGCCCTCCTTGCAAGTGCGTCATCAAGCGGGCCGATCACCGAGGCCGAAGCCGCCCCGGCGGCAACGGACGCACCGCCCAACTGTACAGGTCCGGCCGAATTGGTTGCCATGCCCGCAGATGGGCCACCCCTGCTTCCGCCTCCGCAAGCGCTCAGAAGCAGTGCAGCTGCCAACGAAACACCGGCAAGTGCTTTCCGCGAGACTTTCAATTGGGCTCTCATGTGCCCCCGTTCAAAATGGCTCTCGTAACGGACGGCATATGCCATCCCGAATTTGGCGTTTATTCGACATGCCGCATTTTGGCATGAGATGCAAACACCTCTGCCTCAATTTTCGTCGAGTGTTCATGTCTTCTATTGGCACCGGGAAACTTCAGTACAAACGCCATAAATTGTCCCAAAGGCTCACTACGAAGCATTTTTGATCATTTCCCGGGCAATGATGAGCTGCTGGATTTGTGACGTTCCTTCGTAGAGACGGTACAGCCGTACGTCGCGGTAAAATCGCTCTATTCCGGCTTCTGAGACATATCCCGCGCCGCCATGAATTTGCACGGCACGATCGGCGACGCGACCCACCATTTCAGAGCAATAATATTTGCAGATGGCTGCGAGCTTTGTGACATTCTCTCCCGCGTCCTTTCGGCGCGCTGCATCTAGCACCATCGAATGGGCCGCATAAGTTTCGGTCTCACAATCTGCCAGCATTGCCTGCATAAGCTGAAAGTCGGCGATCGGCTTACCGAATTGTTTGCGCTCCATGGCATATCGCAGACTGTCGCGCGTCAGGCGTTGGGCGTTGCCGACAAACATACCCGAAATGACAAGCCGGCCCCTGTCGAGCACTTTCATCGCTGTCTTGAAACCCTGCCCCTCTTCGTGACCGATGAGGCAATCGGCGGGAATACGGCAATCCTCAAATATGACATCGCAGACGGGTGCGCCCTGCTGGCCCATCTTTCTGTACGGGTTGCCCAGGCTGATGCCAGGTGTGGCCGCCTCAACAAGAAACGCAGAAATACCGCCTGCACCTTTGTTTTCAGCGTCCGTACGCGCCATGACCGTGAAGATGTCGGCAGACGGCGCATTGGTAATGAACCGTTTGGTTCCGTTCAACACATACCCGTTGCCATCCATGCGAGCGGTGGTTCGCAGCGAGGCGGCGTCGGACCCCGCATCTGGCTCAGTCAGTGCAAAGGAGCCGATCATTTCACCTGTTGCGAGCTTAGGAAGGTATTTGCGCTTCTGTTCTTCAGTGCCATCCATGACGATGCCCTGACTTCCGATCCCGTTGTTGGTGCCGAAGGCGGAACGGAATACTGGTGACGTAAGCCCCAGCAGCATCCCGACGCGAACTTCTTCCTCGACGCTCAAGCCAAGCCCGTCATAGTCCTCCGGGATCGCCATGCCGAACAGACCGAGTTC
>DEIT01000105.1:0-7052 GCA_002352635.1 Hyphomicrobiaceae bacterium UBA2767
CGGCAGAACCCGCTTGCAATCATTCTCGTTGCCATTCTGCTTGGCGGTATCTCCGCCAGCGGCGGGCTCCTGCAAAGACGGTTTGATTTGCCCGACGCGACAACCTCCGTTCTGCAAGGCATGTTGTTCATAATCGTCCTGGCCAGCAACACGCTCTATGGCCGGATGCGCTTTCTCCAACCGAAGGAGGCTTGAAGAAATCCATGGACGCAGCTTCCGAACTTGGTTGGTGGGGCGTGCTGATCGCCGTTTTTGGTGGCGCAATCCGCGTCTCCACGCCGTATTTGTTCGTCAGCCTCGGCGAAACGCTGACTGAAAAAGGTGGCCGGGTGAACCTCGGGCTGGAAGGCATTCTGGTCATGGGGGCCATGAGCGGATACGCCACTGCGGTTGTGACCGGTGAGCCGTGGCTCGGCGTCCTGGTAGCCGGCTGCGCCGGTGCGGCCTTGGCGCTCCTGCACGCGCTGGTTTGCAATCTGCCCCGCGTCAACGATATCGCCGTTGGCATATCACTCTTTATATTCGGTACGGGGCTCGCATTCTTCCTCGGCAAGGCCTTCATAAATCCGACCGCGCCCCGTTTGCCGCATATTGAATTGGGTGCATGGAGCACATATCCGCAAATCCGGTCCGCATTGGAGATCAATGTGCTGTTCATCATCGGCGCAATCCTGGCGCCCGTGCTTGCCTGGAGTCTCAAGAATACGAAATGGGGCCTCGTATTGCGGACCGCCGGCGACAGCAGCGAGGCCACGCTTGCGCTTGGATACAATCTCAATTTCGTCCGTACACTTGGAACTGTGGTTGGCGGGTTCCTTTCAGGCGTCGGGGGGTCTTTTCTTTCACTCTATTATCCCGGTTCCTGGAACGAAGGGCTCTCAAGCGGGCAAGGATTGATGGCCGTGGCTCTCGTTATCTTCGCACGCTGGAACCCGATGCACTGTTTCTACGTCTCCCTACTGTTCGGCGGCGCAACGGCGATCGGCCCCGCGCTGCAGACGATCGGCATCACCTCGAACTACTATCTCTACGGGGCCGCACCCTATTTCCTGACGCTTGCTCTCCTGATCTACAGCTCGTCAACGAAGCACAGGCTCGCCGGAGCCCCTAACGAGGTGTCGATCAGCCGATGACAAAGAGCCCCCATAGCCAAGCCGCACCGCCCGATATCACGGTCACCAACATGACCAAGCGGTTTGGGTCGCTGGTTGCGCTCGATGAGGTTTCGATTCATTTCAAGCCTGGGACGGTTCACGCCCTGCTCGGCGAAAACGGTGCGGGCAAGAGCACGCTCGTCAAATGCATGATGGGCTACTACCACGCCGACGCAGGTTCAATCAGCGTGGATGGCACTGAACGTCGCATCTCCAACACCCGCGACGCCCATCGCTTCGGTCTAGGCATGGTCTACCAACATTTCACACTGGTTCCGAGCATGAGCGTTGCCGAAAACCTGGTGCTCGGCGAAGAGGGTCTTCCGGCAATCATCAACTGGAAAAAGAAGCTTAGCGCCCTTGAAGCTTTTTTGGACACCATGCCGTTCAGACTTGAGCTGGATCGAACCGCGGCAAGCCTGGCCGCCGGCGAGAAGCAGAAGCTTGAAATTCTCAAGCAGCTGTATCTTGGCAGCCGCTTTCTCATTCTCGACGAACCGACCAGCGTTCTCACCCCCGATGAGGCGGACGAGGTGCTGGGCCTGATGCGCCAGATGGCCGATGAAGACCGCATCTCCATACTGCTGATCACACACAAGCTGCGCGAGGTTGAGGCTTACGCAAGCGATGTGAGCGTGTTGCGCCACGGCCATCTCGCTGGTCAAGGCAAGGTGTCGGCCAAGAGCGAGGCGAGTCTCATCCGCTGGATGATCGGGCGGGAAAACGTGTCCAAACCGGCTGCGCGAAAAGAAACCAAAGTGGTGAGAACCGTACTTGAGGTCGAAGGGCTCACTGTTAACAACGACAAGGGCACAGTGGCGGTCGACCAGGCCAGCCTGTCGGTGTCTTCGGGGGAAATTGTCGGCATCGCCGGCGTCTCCGGAAATGGCCAGAGCGAGTTCGTGGAAACCCTTGCGGGACAACGCAGGGAAGAGGCGGGCGACATTCGCGTACAGGGATACCCGTACTCCCGCACTCGAGCCGAGATGATGGATTGGCACATCCATCTTTTGCCTGAAGAACCGCTCAACAATGGTTGTGTGCGGGAGATGACGGTTGCAGAAA
This sequence comes from Hyphomicrobiaceae bacterium UBA2767, assembly GCA_002352635.1. Lineage (GTDB taxonomy): Bacteria > Pseudomonadota > Alphaproteobacteria > Rhizobiales > Methyloligellaceae > UBA2767. Next base: position 2,220 of record DEIT01000105.1, read on the forward strand.
ACCTGGCTTTTCGAAACTTCGACCGCGAACCGAACTGTCGCGCCGGCATCTTCATCGATCGCGGCGCCATCCACCGGCAGGCGCGAAGGCTGATCGAACGATTTAACATCAAAACCCAGGGACCGGATGCGCGGATCGAGACACTGTCTGGTGGAAACATCCAGCGCACGGTTCTGGCGCGCGAGCTCTCCGACAACGTCCGGCTTCTAATCGTGCAGAACCCGTGTTTCGGTCTCGATCTGAAAGCGGTCGCGGAAATCCGCAACCGCATCATTGACGCCCGCAACAAGGGCGCGGCAGTTCTGCTGTTCAGCGAGGACCTGGACGAGATCCTTGAGTTGTCCGATCGGATCGCGGTGATATTTGAGGGTAAGCTCGTCTATGAAACGCTCGCTAGCGAGGCAGATGTTCATACGATCGGCCGGCATATGGCGAGCCACGCATGACGGAGATTGGGGATAGGTGGTGAACGTCTCATCCAGGCCCAGAATAGTTCAAGGCGGGCTCGTTCTCGATGTCGAGAAGTGCACAACTCGGCCTGCCGACTTGCTGATCGTGGGAGATACCATCACCGAAGTCGGCGAGAGCGGAATGGATGCCCCTGAAGATGCGGTCATCTTCGATGCGACTGACAGGCTCATCATACCAGGACTGGTCAATGCCCATACCCATGGCCACGGCAGCCTGGGCAAAGGCCTTGGCGACAAATGGTCACTAGAGCTTCTCCTGAACGCAAGCCCCTGGGCTGCCGCTGGTTTCACGCTTGAGGACAAACACACCGCCGCCCTTCTGAATGCGGCGGAGATGGTGCTCAAAGGCTGCACCGCGGCCTATGACATGTACATCGAGTTCCCTCACCCGAGCCTTGAAGGACTGACGGCTATCGGCAAGGCCTATTCGGAGTTAGGCGTACGCGTTGTCCTGGCGCCGATGATGGGCGACACCACGCTCTACAATGCCATTCCTGGCCTGCTCGATGCTCTGCCCGAGCCGCATCGGTCACACGTGGAAAAAATCCGTGCCACACCGCACGCCGAACATCTCGCCGCCTGTGGAGAAATGCTCGAGAACTGGCCATTTGACCGCGACCAGGTGCGCCCGGCGCTTGGGCCTACCATTCCGCTTCATTGCAGCGAAGATTTCATCCGTGGCTGCCGCAACATGGCGGAGGAATACGACGTGGGCGTGCAGATGCATCTGGGGGAGTCCAAGGTACAGGCCGTCTCCGGCATGAGGCGGTATGGCAAGACGCTGACTCACCATATTGACGAGCTTGGACTTTTGAACAGACGCTTCACCGGCGCACACTGTATCTGGCTCGACGGGGACGACATGAAGCGGCTGCGCGACAAAGGCGCGAACGTCGCACACAATCCGTCGAGCAATCTGCGCCTCGGTTCCGGTATCGCCCCGGCAAGGGAGTTGATCGAGCTGGGCGTGCCGATGGGCGTGGGAACCGACGGCTCCGTTTCCTCCGACAATCAAAACATGTTTGAGGCCATGCGCGCTGCCGCATTCGTCTCCCGCATCGTCACCCCAAACCCGGAAGACTGGCTTGGTACGTGGGACGTGCTACGGCTCGGCACGATGGGCGGTGCGGATGTTCTCGGATTTGGCGGTGTAATCGGCAAGGTGGCACCTGGATACAAAGCCGATATCGTTTTTCTCGATCTCGCAAATGTCAATTTTTTGCCGCTCAACGATGCCGCAAACCAGATCGTGAATTGCGAGGACTCAAGTGCAGTTCATTCGGTCATGATCGGCGGACGCATGGTGCTGGAAGACCGTCGTTTCGTCGATTTCGATTATGATGGTTTGCGCAAACGTGTGGCGCTCGCCACCGGACGGCTGCGCGAAGCAAATGCGGACTCGAGGGTCCGCATGGAAGCGATGGCTGAGTTTGTTTCACACCACTGTGTGGGATTGGCCTGCGAAAATTATCCCGTTTCCCGCCGCCTCGACCTGACCTCAGAGACTGCCTGAGGCGTGGCTTTTTCCCTCAATTGAGTGCTCGAGCATGAATTTTGTTGACTCGGAAAACTGCAAGTAAGAAAATGCTTACTTAAAGCTGGATTGCTAGGGATGCAATCTCGTCCCTATAAAATAATACTGCAGGCGAGCGGCCTGAAGGCAGGCCGTGGAAACTGTTTAGGAGATAGCTGCCGACACTGGAGCGGCTGCTGTCAAATGGACGTCCAGGGAGGAAAAGAAATGTTCACGAAAAACCTGATTTCTCGCCGCGGCTTGTTTGCCACGGTCGCGGCATCGTTTTTTGCGCTGGTGATGGGCTCAACCGTGCACGCTGCTGATCCGGTAAAGATCGGTCTGGTTGCAGCGCTCTCGGGCCAATCGGCAAAATCCGGCGAAGCAATTACCCGTGGCCTGACTGCGGCCATGGAAGAAATCAATGCTGCCGGCGGTGTTCTCGGCGGACGCAAGATCGAACTGATCCGGCGGGACGATGAATCCAATCCCGCCAAGGGTCAGATCGCAGCGCGGGAACTGATTTTCAAGGAAAAAGTGGCGGTGTTGTTCGGCGGACTTGACTCACCTGTCTCACTCGCCATCGTTCCGGTGGTCAACAAGGCCAAGATGCCCTTCATGGGCGTATGGGCAGCCGCCACGCCGATCACGCGCAATGGGGCAAACCCGAACTATGTATTCCGGGTTTCCGCTGTCGACGCCATCGTCGACCGCAGGCTGATGCAATACGCGAAAAAGACCTACGGCACCAAGAAGGCCGGTCTCATGCTGATCAACAACCCTTGGGGTGAATCCAACGAAAAGGGTTTGAAGGCGGCGAGCAAGGTCGAGAACGTAGAAATCGTCGGCATTGAGAAATTCGAAGGCAAGGATGTGGACGTGGTGCCCCAGCTTCTTCGCCTCAAGAATGCCGGTGCCGACACGCTGTTCCTCGTCGCAAACGCAGCACCGGGCGCGCAGATGATGAAATCGCTCGGCCGCATGGGCTGGGATGTACCGGTTGTATCGCACTGGGGAATCTCAGGCGGGCGCTTCCCGGAACTGGCCGGTAATATGGCGGAGAAGGTTCAGTTCATTCAGACCTACAGCTTTTTCGGCGAGCAGAATGAGCGGGGCAAGAAACTGTTGAAGAGCCTGATCGCCAAACATGACGATATCAAAGGACCAGAGGATGTTATCCCGCCCGTCGGCATTGCCAACGCCTATGACGCAATGCATCTGGTTGCCCTGGCCATAAACAAGGCCGGCAGCACGGACGGTGATGCGATCCGCAAGGCGCTTCTGTCGATCGAAAATTATGACGGCTTGATCAAGAACTACAAAAAGCCGTTCACCGACGACAACCATGACGCTTTGAATCACAACGACTACGTCATGGTCCGCTACTACGGCAAGAAGATCAAACCGGTAAATTAGTTCTTCCTCCCTCAGGCCGGGCAGCTCGATTCGTAGCAATATTTATGGGCAGCCCGGCCTCTTCAATTTGACCTCATGGTCAAAGAAAGTCTTCGGGACGGCAGAAGACGGCGGACATCATGCTTATCGTCTCATCCATAATTACCGGCCTTGGTCTCGGCAGTATGTACGGACTTCTGGCCCTGGGTTTCTACATCACCTATTCGGTGTCCCAGACCGTGAACTTCGCGCAAGGGTCATCAATGATGCTCGGCGCAGTGGTCTGCTACAGCTTCGCCGTAACCCTGGGCTGGCCATTGACCTTAGCCATTCTGGTCGCCCTGCTCGTCTGTGCGATGTGGGGATGGGTCGTGGAGCGGTTCGTGGTCCGCCCCTTTGCAAGCCGTGGATCTAATGCCTGGTTGATGGCAACGGTGGCTGCAGGGATCGTCCTTGAGAACGTTGTTCTGTTTACCTATGGCAAGGAGCCACGTTCGCTGCCTTCGCCTCTTGCGCAGGAGCCCATATTGATTGGCGAGCTCGGTGTCTATCCGCTGCAGCTCCTGATCCCCATTGTCGGCCTGGCGATTGCGTGCGGATTGCATATTGTCTCAAGGCGCACAAAGCTCGGCAAAGCTCAGCTCGCCGTGGTGCAAAATCCCGACGCTGCAAGACTGTTGGGCATCGATGTCCGTAAGGCGGTGGTCGGCGCATTCATCGTCTCCACCGTTTTTGCTGGAATTGCCGGCATCCTGATCGCGCCGCTGTTTAACGTGGCGTCTGACATGGGAACCCTGTTCGGCATCAAGGCTTTCGCTGTCGCCATAATTGGCGGCATCATGAGTCCATGGGGCGTCATGATCGCCGGTCTCGCCTATGGGGTCGTGGAAGCCCTGACAACTTCCATACTCGGTTCGGTTTACACCCATATCGTCACATTCGGCCTGGTGATCGTAGTGCTGGCGGTGATGCCCAACGGGCTGTTCGGCAGAGCGGAGGTCAAAAAGGTATGATCGCCGCGAAGTTTATTGTCTCACTGCTTCCCGGTGTTGCTGCTCTTGGATATGCCAGCATCGCAAACAGCTATGAACTCTACATCCTCGCCACCGTCGGCTTCTATGCCATGGTCGGTGTTGGGCTGAATGTTCTGCTCGGACTGACCGGCCAGGTGTCACTCGGACATGTCGGTTTCTATGCCATCGGCGCCTATGCGGTCGCCATCCTCACGACAAACGCAGGCGTTGATTTCTGGCCAGCCCTGCTATTTGCAATTGCACTGACCGGTGCCGTCGGTGTGCTTCTATCTATCCCAGCACTGCGGGTCACCGGTCCGTATCTGGCGATGATCACCATTGCGTTTGCCTTTATCGTCGAGCATGGCGCTGTCGAATGGCGCGAGCTGACGGGTGGTGCCAACGGCATGATGAACATTCCCCCGGTCAGCCTGGCGGGTGC
>DEIT01000105.1:7196-7932 GCA_002352635.1 Hyphomicrobiaceae bacterium UBA2767
GCATTCGTGAGCCCCAGCTCCTTCTCGTTTTTTCAATCAATCCTGTTCCTTTTGGTCGTTATCATCGGTGGCAGCGGGACCGTATTCGGACCACTGCTCGGCGCCGTTATCGTCGTGCTACTGCCGGAATTTCTGTCCGACTTTGCGGAGTACCGATTGCTGTTTTTCGGCGGGCTGTTGCTGGTGGTCATGTGGTTGGCCCCGGCCGGTATCGTCGGCGCTATTTCGTCCTGGTTCAAAGAAGACAACCCGGACGCGACCCAGCCGAGCGATGCGGATGCACAGGACATTGAGGCATTTCTTAACCGGAAGGACGCCGCGACAACGCTCACCGTCAAGGATCTCGGCATCTCTTTCGGCGGCGTCCAGGCGGTCAAAAATTTCGACATCGCTGCAGTACCTGGAAAAATCACAAGCATCATCGGTCCCAACGGTGCCGGCAAGACTACCGCACTCAACATGATTGGCGGCTTTTACAAACCCGGCAGCGGAACTATTCGCCTGGGCAGCGTAGAATTGGCCGGCAAACCTTCTCATATGGTGTCGCGGGCCGGCGTGTCGCGGACCTACCAGACGACGCAATTGTTTGGTGATCTCACGGTATTGGAGAATCTTCTCGTCGCCCTCGGCCAGGGGCATCTCGGCGGCGTAAGATCGGCTCTGACCCATGTGCGCAACAACGCCGAAGCCTGTGCCCAGTGCCATAAGCTGTTCGCCTTTGTCGGTTACAAGGGCG
>DEIT01000047.1:0-2213 GCA_002352635.1 Hyphomicrobiaceae bacterium UBA2767
CAAAGGCCTCCTGCATCTATTGAATGTACCCTATAGATGGTGATTGTCCGGCCAAGCAGCAAGTGCCAGCGGTCTGAAAGCTAGTATGGGCTGGAACTGGGTTCTGCCCCGCGAACCCGTTCCGCCTCAAACCCTGCAGCCTTGATTTTTTCCATGATCTGCTTGGCGTGGGCAGCATCTTTGGTTTCGATCACGATATCGAGCGACGCACCCTTGGCAGGTACGTCAAGCAAAGTTCGCCTGTGCGAAACCTCAAGAATGTTGGCGCCAGCTTCTCCGAGCATGGTCGAAATCTTGCCCAGCACCCCGGGCTGGTCATGTATTGTGAAGCGCAGCGCGATAATTTTTTCTTCATACCCCAGTCCGCGAACGAGGATGGACGCCAGCATGCGAGGGTCGATATTGCCCCCGGTCAGGACCAGGCCAACTTTCTTGCCCTTGAACCGCTCGGGCTCCTTCAAAAGGGCTGCCAATCCAGCGGCCCCGGCTCCTTCAGCCATGGTCTTCTGAATTGTGAGAAGCGTGCAGATGGCGCGTTCAAGCGCAGTCTCGTCGACAAGAATGATGTCGGACACGAGGTCGCGGACGATCGGAAGCGTAAGTTCTCCCGCCGCCTTAACCGCGATGCCCTCAGCCAGGGTCTGACCGCCGCATGTGGGCTGCTCGCCGCGCACGCCGTGGAACATTGAGGGGAAAAGATCGGCTTCAACACCAATTATCTCGATTTCAGGTTTGAGGGCCTTCGCAGCCAACGCACAGCCGGCAATCAGACCACCCCCGCCGATCGGAATAACGATCATGTCCAGGTCCGGCTCATCCGCAAGCATTTCCAGCCCGACAGTCCCCTGTCCGGTAATCACTAGCGGATCATCGTAAGGGTGAACGAATGTGAGATTGCGCTCCTGAGCGATTTCGTCGGCCATGCCGCGTGATTCCAAGAGTGTTTCTCCGGAAAGAACAACTTTCGCGCCAAGGGCTTCGGTGTTTCCAACTTTAACGAATGGCGTGCCCTCCGGCATGACGATGATCGCGGGGATGTTCAGACGGCCTGCATGATAAGCTACGGCCTGTGCATGATTTCCGGCCGAAATGGCGATCACGCCACGCTTGCGTTCGTCCTCGTTGAGGGAAGAAAGTTTCAGATAGGCACCGCGATCCTTGAAGGAATTGGTGAATTGCAGGTTTTCGTATTTGACGAAAACTTCAGCCCCGGTGAGAGCGGAGAGCTTGGGTGCAGCAATCAGCGGAGTACGAACGACATGTCCTTTGAGCGCATCGGCTGCTTTTTCGATATCTTCCAGCGAAGCGGCATATTTGGTCGGCGTCTTCTCGATCACCGCCACGTCAGTGCCCCTGGTTGAGGAGCCGGGCGGCCTGGGGCGCAAAATAAGTCAGAACACCGTCAGCGCCAGCCCGCTTGAATGCGACGAGGCTTTCCATGATGACCTTTTCACCATCGAGCCAACCGTTTTGCGCAGCTGCCATGAGCATCGCATACTCGCCCGACACCTGATAAACGAATGTCGGCATCGCAAAAGTCTCTTTCACGCGTTGAACGACGTCGAGATAGGGCAGGCCCGGCTTGACCATCACCATGTCCGCACCTTCGGCGATGTCCAACTCAACCTCGCGCAAAGCTTCATCCGTGTTCGAGGGATCCATTTGATATGTGCGCTTGTCGCCCTTCAGGGCTGCCGTGGAACCGGTGGCATCACGGAAGGGCCCGTAAAAGGCGGACGCATATTTGGCCGCATAGGACATGATCTGGGTGTCCTTGTGACCGCCCTGCTCAAGTGCCTCACGAATGGCACCGACACGCCCATCCATCATATCGGAGGGCGCGATAATGTCGGCTCCGGCCTCTGTCTGAACCAATGCCTGCTGGACCAGTGCATCAAGCGACCGGTCATTGTCGATCTTATCGCCGGTCATCAGGCCGTCATGGCCGTGGCTCGTGTAAGGATCGAGTGCTACATCGCAGATAAGCCCGAGATCAAGCACCTTCTCCTTGATGGCGCGAACCGTTTGGCACACCAGATTGTCCGGATTGAAAGCCTGTGACCCGACTTCATCCCTCAATTCAGGGTCCGTGTAGGGGAAAACGGCCATTGCCGGGATATCCAATTCTTCCGCCTCTTTTGCCGCTTCCACGGCCTGGTCGACCGAAAACCGTTCCACACCGGGCATTGAATCAACCGGGGTGCGGACATTTT
>DEIT01000047.1:2349-3102 GCA_002352635.1 Hyphomicrobiaceae bacterium UBA2767
CTCTCGTCACGCTTGGCGCGTTCGGCACCAATGGAAATAGGTCGTCCGGAAGAAGACATGGCGCAAACCGTTTTTCAAAAAGGGATGACGCTTAAAGCTAGCACCGTGCGCGCGCGCTCGCCAGTCCACTTCGCCAAAAGCGTTAGCACGTCATCGAACCAACACGCTACTCGCAAAAATTGCTGTGTCTGCGTTCTGCAAGATCATAGTGGAAGTGATCCTTGTGAGACTCGTTGGCCAAGGGCCCCAACACCGTTCCAAACAGGGCGCACGCGCCGTTGTGGATGTCATAAAGAAAAGCAGACTCCGGCGCGTAGGGTTTGGTCTCGACAGGTTTGGGCGGCTCGGTCTGATTGGTTTTGTCCGCGGGGTCGGCATGAACGACCGGACCTGGCGGAACATCCGCCTTGGCAGCATCGGTCGAAGATGTCTGCTCGCCCTCCGGGATTTCCGGTGGCGGCACGGCCCAACTATCAAGCACTGTAATCCATCGGCCATTCGCGGTCTTGAATTCCGCCATATCCAACGCGTTGGCACGTGCGTGTTCGGAAATGCGTTTGCCAGGCGCGTTGTACCGGTTGCGGCATACATATGATGCGACATTGCGAATATCGGTAATTTTAGCCTTCAGATGTTTCTGCGCAGACGGCTGCAAAACCGTGTCGGCCCAGGCATTCAGGGTCGCTGCAAGCCCGCAGGTCACGCGTGCCGGCGGGTTGATTTTTATCGGCGTGTCTTTTCCGATCGATGACA
>DEIT01000047.1:3160-3388 GCA_002352635.1 Hyphomicrobiaceae bacterium UBA2767
TTGTAAACGACACCGGTATCGGCAAGCAGCATTTCGCAGCGATCAGCTGCATCCTGCGCCTCCTGTGCGGTCCATGTCGGTGCCTCGATGTCACGCGGATGAGGGGGGGCGGGCGGCTCCAGCCTTTTCGGATTGCGTTCTGGCAACGGGATACCGGTTGGAACGCTGTCTTCCGGCTGGGGCGGCGTCTGCTGTGCCGCCGCTGCGCCGACGCAACACACCAGCGCC
>DEIT01000047.1:3451-5910 GCA_002352635.1 Hyphomicrobiaceae bacterium UBA2767
TCCAGTCCGATGTATAGCTCCATTCCGCAACATCAAGGGCAGTTCTCTATCGATGGACCAATGAGCAAGAGCCAAGACATACTATTGGAACAAAGAGGAAGATGCGGCGTCGCTACACTCAATCGGCCGCGTACCCTCAATGCGCTCAGCTATCCCATGATCGCTGAGCTGGAGGCCCACTACATCAAGTGGGCTGAGGATCCCTTTATCTATGGGGCGGTGCTGAGGTCCGCATCCGACCGCGCATTCTGCAGCGGTGGCGATCTAAAAACCATCTACAAGGCGCGAGAATCAGGCAAGCTCGACACAATCCTCGAGAAATATGCCAGTGAGTATCAGCACAACTGGACGCTCGACCGCTTCATGAAGCCACATGTGGCGCTCATGAACGGGATCGTGTTTGGCGGCGGTGTCGGGGCGTCGCTCTATGGAACCCACAAGGTTGCGGGCGAAAACTATCGCCTGGCCATGCCGGAAGTGCGCATCGGTTTCTTTCCCGATGTCGGAGCCACCTATTTCCTGCCGCGGATGCCAGGCCAACTCGGGCTCTATCTTGCTCTGACAGGCAATCCAATCGATCGCGCGGACGCATACGCGCTCGGCCTTCTTACCCACTGCATCGATGCGACTGAATTCGAGGAAATTTGCGAAGCCCTGTCGGAAGCCGAACCGGTCGACCCATTGCTCGATAACCGCCATACCGACCCCGGCCCCTCTTCGCTGATGGCAATGCAGGACCAGATTGATCGGTATTTTTCCCAGAGTTCAGTCGATGCGATTCTCTCCGCTCTTGACGATGCAAGCGGTGAAGAAAGCGACTGGGCGAAGGAGACCGCCACAACAATCCGCAGGAATTCGCCGCTCAGCTTGAAGGTGGCGTTCCGGCAGCTAACAGCCTATGGCCAACTCTCGCTGGACGCGGCACTGGCGCTCGAAGCACGCATTGCCTATGCATTTTTGACAGGTGAGGAACTCTATGAAGGGGTTCGGGCGTTGCTCGTGGATAAGGACGGAAGTCCAAATTGGTCTCCGGCGAAACTCGAAGACGTGAGTGACGAGATGGTCGACGCAATCCTTGCCGCGGGCAGGGCACCCGGCTTCTCGCCGACAAACCCGTTTGTTTGAGTTTGTCTGCGAAAAATTTACGAGTTTTTAAGCTTTCCTCTTAAGTCGATCTTAGCCCGCCTCAGGTAGTCTCTTTCCACATAAGGGGAGACTGCAAACAAAAAGAGGCAGGTATGAGCGTCGCATATGACATGAGTCACGAGGGGGTGGCTGAGACCGTCGATCTCAAGGATCAGTACCTTAAGTCACTTCGGATGATTGAGCGGTTGCACCGTTTGCTGCTCGACGTCATCAAGGATGAATTCGAGCGTCTTGGACATTCGGACGTAAACAGCGTTCAGGCTTTGCTGTTGTTCAATATCGGGGACGCGGAATTGACGGCAGGTGAGTTGAAGGGCCGTGGCTACTATCTCGGCTCCAACGTGTCGTACAATCTCAAAAAGCTGGTTGAATCCGGCTACATTCATCATCAGCGTTCGACAAAAGACCGGCGTTCTGTGCGGGTCAGCCTCACCGAGAAAGGCAAAGATGTCTGCAAGGTGATCAACGAACTCTATGATCGGCAAATGACGTCGCTTGAGAAAGTAGGCGGCGTGAATGGCACCGATCTTGATGGGATGAATGACGCGCTGTTTCGACTGGAGCGTTTCTGGGGCGATCAGATCCGCTACCGTCTTTAATCCAGAGCATTTGTCAGCCTACTTGAGCCCCGGGAGTGAAATCCCGGGGTTTTTTCTTGCCCAAATACAATGTCTCGAATTTTCGCCCAATTCGGTTGGCAGTATGGCGCCGCCTGCCAAAGAGGGATTCCAGAAATGCGAGATACGATCGGGGTAACGGTGGATAACGAATATGAGACACTTGGTCGGTCTTTGTTAACCACCGGGAGCCTATTGTAATGGAGCAGCGTTTGAGTCCGCTGCCCGGATGGGGTCCGGAAGTAAGGACAGGAAAAGTGCCGGTCAAAGTATTGCGTACGACCAAGATTATATTTTCATGCATCTCATCTGCACTCGTTTTCACCACTCTCTCGGTGTGGGCTGACAGTGCTGTTGCTGATGTCGGATCAGAACAATGGGCCAGGAACTGGAGCAACGCGCCCACTTCCTATGGCACCTATAACCGCAACCTGGCGCGGTCCTGGGAAACCGGACAACCCAGGGGACATCCGACCCTCTCAAAGTCGAGTCTTCCACCGCTTTCTGCGGCCATCAAACATTACCAGGCGATTGTCGCCAAAGGCGGATGGCAACCGATTCCCATGGTGCGGCTGAAGGCTGGAGTTCGACACAACGGTGTTGTTTTGTTGCGGCGGCGGCTTGAACTGACCCGCGACCTTGCGCCCACCCGGGGCCATTCGCCACGTTTTGACTATCGTCTAACTGAAAGCGTAA
>DEIT01000047.1:5965-14626 GCA_002352635.1 Hyphomicrobiaceae bacterium UBA2767
GCAAAAGCACGGCTGCAACAGCTGAAGACCAACCTGGTGCGGTTGCGCAGACTTACGAATTCGGCGAGCAAGAGATATGTCGTCGTCAACATTCCCGCAGCCCAGATTGAAGCCGTTGAGAATGATCAAGTGGTATCGCGCCATGCCGCCGTGGTCGGCAAGGTGGACCGTCAGACGCCGTTGCTCCGCAGCCAGATCCATCAGATCAACTTCAATCCCTATTGGCATATCCCGCAGAGTATCGTTCGCAAAGACCTGGTGCCCAAAGCGCGCCTCTACGCGCACCGCGGCAAAGACATCCTGAGCGAATACCGCATTGAGGCCTTCAAGGGTGGGAAGAAGCTCGACCCGCGCCGGATCAACTGGAACTCGTCAGCGGTCTACGGCTACTCCTACCGGCAGGAGCCATGGAAAGACAATTCCATGGGTTTTGTGAAGATCAATTTTCACAACAAACACTCGGTGTATATGCATGATACGCCGTCGAAGAGCTTGTTCGCCCGGAATTTTCGGGCGCAAAGTTCAGGCTGCATCCGGGTACAAAACGTCAAGCAGCTCGTCTCCTGGCTATTGCGATCCAACAGTGGATGGGATCTGGGACAGATCGCGCAGGTGGAGCAAACCGGCGTTCGTAAGGATGTAAACCTCAAAAAACGCGTTCCGGTCTATTTCGTTTACGTGACCGCATGGGGCGCGAAAGACGGTACCGTAAATTTTCGCCGGGACTTGTACGGGCGTGATCGCGTCGGAGCGACCGCTTCCGCCTATTAACCTAGATCAAAGCATGGAAGCCGAATGATATGAGAAGATGCCATCGCAATGACGAAGCGGTGGCATTTTTTTATCCGCTCCCGCGACGAATTTGCAGTTAGCAGGAACGTGACTTTTTGAACAATTGGAATGATTGTAATATTGTAAGCCGTGAATCGTGCCTAAAGGTGCGGTAACCCGGCTAAACAGCAACCAGGGCCGCTAGAACCGAGAGATCGCGATGAATTACGACCAGACCTTCGCAAATGCACTGAAAACGATCAAAGAAGAGGGGCGCTACCGGGAGTTTGCAGACATTCGACGCCGATGCGGCAGCTTTCCCACTGCGGAGCATTTCTCCGGCGATTCCAAACGCGACATAAAGGTGTGGTGCAGCAACGACTATCTTGGCATGGGCCAGAATGCCCGTGTTATTGCGGCGATGCATGAGGCGATCGACAATGCGGGCGCTGGATCGGGTGGCACACGCAACATCTCAGGTACGACCCATTACCATGTCGAACTGGAAAGCGAGCTTGCCGATCTGCACCAGAAAGAGGCCGCGCTTCTGTTTACATCGGGCTATGTCGCCAACGATGCCTCCCTCAGCACACTTGTGAAGCTGCTTCCAGGCTGTGTGATTTTCTCCGATGAGAAAAACCACGCTTCGATGATCGAAGGCATACGTCATGGCGGCGGGCCAAAACACATCTGGCGCCACAACGACCTTGCCCATCTTGAAGAGTTGCTGAAGGAGCATGATCTCGACACGCCGAAAATCGTCGCTTTTGAGTCGGTTTATTCGATGGACGGAAATATTTCGCCGATCGAGGACATCTGCGATCTGGCCAAGAAATACAATGCCCTGACATACCTCGATGAAGTGCATGCGGTTGGCCTGTATGGTCCACGCGGTGGTGGCGTTGCCGAGCGCGACGATGTGCTTGCCAAGGTCGATGTCGTCGAAGGCACGTTGGCGAAAGGCTTCGGCCTCATGGGCGGCTACATTGCCGCAAGTTCAGATATTGTCGACGCGATCCGCTCCTTCGCGGTGGGATTCATTTTCACCACCTCGCTTGCGCCCGCAATTGTTGCCGGCGCGCTGACCAGCGTCAGGCATCTGAAAGCAAGCCAGATGGAGCGTGAACGCCACCAGGAGCGTGCGCGCACTCTCAAAAGAAAGCTGCGGGAGGCGGGGCTTCCCGTCATGGAGAATCCGAGCCATATCGTACCGGTAATGATCGGTGACCCGGTTTTGTGCAAGGCACTGACTGATGCGTTGATGGACCGCTACAACATCTATGTGCAGCCCATCAATTATCCGACCGTACCGCGCGGAACCGAACGCATTCGTTTGACGCCGTCACCTCTCCATTCAGATGCCGAAATGGAGCATCTCATCGACGCCCTGAATCAGCTTTGGGGCGAGATGGATCTGAGACGTGCCGCATAGGCCGGACGACAGCAACAAGGAAACGGCGGACCGCGTTTCAGGCCCGAACGGCGAAATTTACATTGAATACAAGCAGGTCGGCCAGACCATGAAGGTGATCGCCGTTGATGCTGCAACGGGCATGGAAGCCGTGATCATGGGTCCTGCGAGTACGGCCCAAACCATGCTGCAACGCGTCGCGGTACGTAAGCTCCAGATGCTGCTTGAGAAAGACGGAAGCGGCTCCGATGTTTCTGGAGATGACGGCGATCGGGACAAACCAGGCTCAAAAGGTTGGATCGCCTAATCCTTGCCGAACATCCGTGTGGCGAATTCCGGGTAAACTTCCCGAATTTCGTCACCGACCGGTCCGCGAATCAATTCCAGCCATTCGGAACTCGGCGGTTCGGTTTCAGGAACCGCATCTCCATCGGGCAGCCCGAACTCAAATCCGGTTTCCCGCTTGATTTCCTCAAGAGTATGGCCCGGGTGCAGGCTCCTGAGCACAAAGCGCCCAGCCTCCCTGTCAAAATCAAACACGCAGCGGCCCGTGACCAGAGCATATGGCCCGCCTGGACGGTAGACATTCGGCTCCGAAACTCCTGGCGCACTGATGAAATCCACCTTCGGGACGAGCGCGCGCGGGGAGTGGTCCTGACGAAAGAGAATGACCCGTGGAATGACAAAATAAAGATAGGCGGATCCAAAAGAGCCGGGAAACCGTGCCTTCGGCTTGTTCGGATCGCCAATCGAAACGAGGTTGATGTTCGCCTGACCATCAATCTGCACGCCACTCAGGAAGAAGGCATCGATACGGCCCTGAGCGGCGCAGTCGAAGAGTTCGCGCGCGCCATCGGTAAAGGTCGGGTTTGAAGTACGCCCGAGCAACGACACCCGCGTCGCTCCGCCGGAGAGTTGACAGGCAAGAAGAGCCGCAGAACCCGGAATAGGAGAGGCTGCACCCACAGCAATATGCGACAGCCCGTCGAGCATCCGGGCAATCGAGGCGATCATCACTTCTTCAGTGCGAATGCCGCTCATTCAGCGGCTGCCTTGCGGGTCACCCATTTGTCGACATAGGCATCGAAACCATCCTGTGTCTGCGCCATCTCTGCATAGAGCGCCATATGGTCGTGATCGCGTTCATAAAGATGAGGCACGCCGAGCGGCCAGGCGCCGCGTTCAGCTTGCGCAATTCCGGAGACGTAAAGACCCGGGATGGTTCCAGCCGCTGTCTGGGGATCATCGAGCAAATCGTATTCGACAATTTCCTCTACCGTTGCAAATGCGGCCGAAGACGCATGTGCCATAACCATCAGCTCCCGCCGCAAACCGATCCACACATTGCCATTGCGGTCTGCCTTGGCGGCATGAAAGAGAGAAACATCCGGTTTGATAGCTGGCAGGTATACGATCGGATCGTTCTCGCCGAACGGGTTCTCGCCCAGATGCCAGTCATCGCGACGAGCTGCGATATCGGTTCCGATCAGCCCGCGAAGCGGTATGAATGGCACACCTTTTTCACTCGCCTGCAAAGCCGCGTGAATTGCCGGGCAGGTGGTATCACGCATCCTGATTTTCTGCTGTTTGACCGCCTCGGTGAACCGCGGCGCCAGACCTTGTTCACCCAACGTCACGGCCGCCGTTTCAACCTCTGCGACACAGCCTGAGCCAATGAGCAGTTCCGCCTGTATTCCAAATTGGGGAACACCCAGAAGCCGCAGATCCTTCGCACCCCTGCGAACCAGCGCGCGGATGGTCTCCATGGAGCAGGGCGCATACTCCGGCGGCAGCGCGAGCAACGCACCATCGGGGATACGCGCGGCGATCTCTTCGGCGGATGCAAGCAGGTTTGTCATGGGGCTCATTATTTCGTGCGCTGGCGATTCAGGCAACCGGCATATCGATGCCATATATAACGGAATTTCTGGGATTTCTTGGCGTCCGGCCACAACATGTGGTAAGGGGCCCGCAAACGTTCCCTTGAGATGACTCGCGACACGGTCGTTGCGCCGTTTCACGATCACCCACACCACACGGAGGCATGAGATGTCGGTTGCGGATGTTGCAGAGTATGAGGGCCGCGTTCCGGGTTTTTTTGTACGGTCCGTTGAAGACAGCGATCCGGAAATCTGGGCTGCCATTCAAGGGGAGCTCGGACGCCAGCAGAATGAGATCGAACTGATCGCCTCCGAAAACATCGTTTCGCGCGCAGTGCTTCAAGCAGTCGGGTCTGTTTTGACCAACAAATACGCGGAAGGCTATCCGGGCCGGCGCTACTACGGCGGCTGCGAGCATGTCGATATTGCCGAACGGCTGGCCATCGAGCGGGTGACACGGTTGTTCGGTTGTGAATTCGCGAATGTACAGGCCAACTCCGGATCGCAGGCCAATCAGGGCGCGTTCATGGCGCTTGCCAAACCCGGCGACACGATTCTGGGGCTCAGCCTTGCCGCCGGTGGGCATCTCACCCATGGCGCGCCGCCGAACCAGTCGGGAAAGTGGTTCAACGCCGTGCAATATGGCGTGCGGCGTGAAGATGACCTTGTCGATTTCGACGAGGTTGAGAAGCTTGCACAGGAGCACAAGCCAAAAATCATTATTGCCGGAGGTTCCGCCTATCCGCGCGTTTTCGAATTCGCCCGATTTCGCGAGATTGCCGATGCGGTTGGCGCGTATTTTTTGGTCGACATGGCGCACTTTGCCGGGCTCGTCGCGGCAGGCGTTCATCCGAGCCCGTTCCCGCACGCCCATATTGCAACCTCGACGACCCACAAGACATTGCGTGGACCGCGCGGTGGTTTGATCCTGACCAATGACGAAGCGCTGGCGAAAAAGATCAACTCGGCAATTTTCCCTGGCATTCAGG
This sequence comes from Hyphomicrobiaceae bacterium UBA2767, assembly GCA_002352635.1. Classification (GTDB taxonomy): domain Bacteria; phylum Pseudomonadota; class Alphaproteobacteria; order Rhizobiales; family Methyloligellaceae; genus UBA2767. The sequence goes on from DEIT01000047.1 coordinate 11,017, forward strand.
GTGGACCGTTTATGCACACAATTGCAGCCAAGGCCGTTGCGTTTCATGAAGCCTTGCAACCCTCTTTCAAACTCTATTGCCAGCAAGTCGTAGACAATGCACGAGCGCTTGGAACCGCCTTGCAGGACGGTGGGCTCGATCTCGTGTCAGGAGGCACTGATACGCATGTCCTGCTGGTCGACCTCAGGCCCAAGGGATTGACAGGTAGGGATGCCGAAAATGCGCTCGGCCGCGCCAATATCACGTGCAACAAGAATGGTGTTCCGTTCGATCCGGAGAAACCCATGGTGACGTCGGGCATCCGGCTCGGGTCGCCTGCAGGAACGACACGAGGTTTCGGCATCAGCGAATTCCAGACGGTCGGAACAATGATTATCGAGGTGCTGGACGGTTTGGTTGCGAATGGACCAGACTCCAATTCCGAGATTGAGTCGTCGGTGAAGGGAAAGGCGATCGGGCTGTGCGGGCGTTTTCCGATCTATCCAATAGGCATTTAGGGCCTGGTATCTGACCAATACACGTGTCGGACGATCCGGCGGACGGCAAGGGAGACAGGATCATGCGGTGCCCATATTGCGGGAGCACCAATACGCAGGTGAAGGATTCTCGCCCCTCTGAGGATCATACAGCGATCCGCAGGCGGCGTGTTTGTGCCGACTGCAGCGGCAGGTTCACCACATTCGAGCGGGTTCAACTGCGCGAACTGACCGTTGTCAAAAGAAGCGGCCGGCGGGTCCCCTTCGATCGAGACAAGCTCATGCGCTCCATTCAGATCTCATTGCGCAAACGCTCCGTCGATCCCGAACGCGTCGAACGCATGGTGAGCGGTATTGTCCGGCGCCTGGAAAACAAGGGGGACGGCGACATCAAATCACAGACCATCGGCCGGCTTGTGATGGAGGGCCTCAAAGGTCTAGACGATGTCGCCTATGTCCGTTTTGCTTCAGTCTACAAAAATTTCCGCGAGGCTCGTGACTTTGAGGCTCTTCTTGGCGAACTTGCCGGTGAAGAGGATATTGAAGACTCCTTGCCCGATGTTAACGAAGACTGACCCGGTCACCCAATCGCATTGCAAAGGCACTTAGCCATGCCAGCAAGAGACGAGGCCTATATGCGGGCGGCGTTTGTCCAAGCGCGCCGCGCACTCGGTCAATGCTCGCCGAACCCGGCGGTTGGCGCTGTCATCGTGCGCCAGGACGAAACTCAGGACGTCGTTATTGCAACGGGCCATACCATGCCGGGTGGGCGACCCCACGCGGAACGCAAGGCACTTGACCAGGCCGGGAAGGGTGCGGAGGGTGCCACGCTCTACGTCACACTTGAGCCTTGCGCCCATCATGGGAAGACACCGCCTTGCGTGGACGCCATTATAAAATCCGGCATTTCACGTGTTGTCTCATCGGTAGCCGACCCTGACCCGCGGGTGGCGGGCAAGGGCGTCGAGACGCTGAAACGCGCAGGTGTGGAAACTGTCGAGGGTTGCCTCGAGAGTGAGGGTGCCAATATCGTCCGCGGCCATGTCTTGCGCGTCACCCAAAAGAGACCACTGATCCAACTCAAACTTGCCGTGGGATCCGATGGGTTGGTTCCGCAGGGCAAAGACGGCGCTCCTGTATGGATCACGGGAGAAGAAGCCCGCGCACATGGTCATTTGCTGCGCGCACGCGCAGACGCCATCCTGGTTGGACACGGCACGGTTCTCGCCGACAATCCGTCGCTGACCTGCCGGCTGCCCGGTATGGGTGACAGATCGCCGGTCCGCGTCGTTCTCGCCAGCGCGCTGGAACTGCCGGTGGGGTCAAAACTGCTGAAAGACATTGACGAGATACCCTTATGGGTAGCCGGCGCCGAGAGTGCAGAGCGCGCGGCAGAAGAAACTCTCACACAGGCCGGCGCAGAGGTATTACGCCTGACAAACAGCGCGACATCGGGACTTGATATCGGCGAACTCCTTGCGGCTCTTGCGGAACGCGGCATCACCCGACTTCTGGTCGAAGGCGGACCTCGTGTTGCCGCAAGTTTCTGGAACGCCGGACTGGCGGATGAACTCTATATCTACCAGGGTTGCGACAGCGCCGGTTCAGATGGAATAATGCCCTTCACAGGGGTAGGGCTCGGCGAGATTGAAAACTCCGTGCACTATGAGAAGGAAGCGACACGCGCGCTCGGCCGGGATACTTTGTCCGTATATCGCCGCAAGTCGGAAAGTTGATCATGTTTACAGGTCTGATCACAGATGTTGGCGCAGTCCAAAAGGTCGACAAAGGCCGGTTCGTGCTGGCCTGCGGCTATGAGCTCGATGAGAGCACAATCGGGGCATCTATAGCCTGCGACGGGTGCTGCCTGACCGTCGTGGAGGTACAGGACGCCCCAAACGGGTTCAGATCGGCCTTCGGCGTGGATGTGTCCAATGAGACGCTCGCGAAAACGACCCTCGGGTCATGGACGACTGCACGCAAAGTCAATCTGGAACGGTCTCTGACCCCATCGAGCGAATTGGGCGGACACATCGTCACCGGCCACGTAGATGGAACTGCGCACATTGCCTCGCAAGAACCAGACGGTGATTCCGTGCGCTTCATCGTCGAGGTGGACACCGAGCTGGCAAAGTTCATTGCGCCGAAGGGCTGCGTCGCGCTGAATGGCGTCTCCCTGACGGTTAACGACGTTGAGGGGACACGATTTGGCGTCAATCTGATCCCGCATACTCTGGAGGTGACGACCTGGGGGATGATCTCGGAAGGAGATCAGGTCAATCTGGAAGTAGACCTGTTGGCCCGGTATGTGGCAAGGATCACGCAGCAGAGCAATTAACGGGACGCATTATCGTGAGTATCGCCGCAGACAATCAGGATACGAGCTTTCTTTCTCCGATCGAGGAGGTGCTTGAGGATGCGCGCAACGGACGCATGTTCATTCTCGTGGACGCCGAGGACCGCGAAAATGAGGGCGATCTTGTTATTCCTGCGCAAATGGCCACGCCTGACGCCATCAACTTCATGGCCAAGCATGGCCGCGGGCTTATTTGCCTGGCCCTGACGGGCGAACGCGCCAACAGTCTCAATCTTGACCTGATGGCCCGGCACAATAACGAGTCGCGGCGCGAGACCGCATTCACCGTGACTATTGAAGCGCGGGACGGAATTTCCACTGGCATTTCAGCCCACGACAGGGCGCGGACCGTGTCTGTCGCCATCGACCCCACACGAGGCCCCGAAGACATTTCGACGCCGGGTCATGTATTTCCCCTGATCGCGCGCGAAGGTGGTGTCCTTATGCGCGCCGGACATACGGAAGCAGCCGTTGATCTGGCCCGGCTTGCCGGTCTCTATCCCTCCGGGGTTATCTGCGAGATCATGAATGACGACGGCACCATGGCCCGCATGCCGGACCTGGTTTCTTTCGCCCAGTTGCACGGCCTGAAAGTCGCAACCATTGCCGACCTCATCGCCTATCGCCGCAAACACGACAGCATCGTAAGCTGCGTCGCGGAAACCGAGGTGAACAGCGCTTTCGGCGGTTCATTCAACATGCGCGTTTATCGCACCACCGTGGGACCGTCAGAAGAGCATATCGCGCTCATCAAGGGTAATATCACGCAGGGCGGTCC
>DEIT01000047.1:14700-23993 GCA_002352635.1 Hyphomicrobiaceae bacterium UBA2767
GTGCTGATCAGGGACGTCTGGCCTCACGCGGTATCCGATGCGCTCCAGTCGGGCGCGGACAAGGACGTTGAGCTGCCGGAGGGAGAACAGAGCCGCCTGCTTGAGATCGGCATCGGATCGCAGATCCTTCACGATCTGGGCGTGCGTGACATGATCCTTCTCAGCAATTCGCCACAACGCAAGGTTGTCGGCATTGAAGGCTATGGTCTTCAAATCATTGATTACCGCGGATTGGAGTAGACAGGCCCATGGCCAGGCTCGCTCAGTCCGTGTTGATCATCGAAGCGCGCTTCTATGAAGACATTTCAAATGAGCTCGCACGCGGTGCAACGGAAGAATTACGCCGCCGCGGCATTGGATTCGAACGTGTTGGCGTTGCCGGCGTACTTGAGGTTCCACTCGCTCTGAGTGCTGCGATTTCATCGAAGGTGCTCGGTCCGCAAGGCCGCCATGGCGGGTGTGTCGCGCTTGGTTGCGTAATCCGCGGTGAAACATCCCACTACGACATTGTCGCGATTGAGTCCGCGCGCGCACTTATGGACATCGGCATCAACAATTCCATGCCGCTCGGCAATGGCATACTCACCGTTGATAATCGTGAACAGGCCTGGGCCCGTGCAAGTGTTGATAGCGGGAACAAAGGCGCAACGGCGGCTCGCGCATGTGCCGAACTGATGGACCTGGCGAGTGACTTTTCGCGAAAGTCGAGCCGGTGAACACAAAAAAATCCGATCGCGTTGGCAAAAAGAGCAGCACACGCTCCGCACCAAGAAGTGCCGCGCGTCTGGCTGCGGTCCAGGCGCTTTACCAGATGGAAATGGCGGGTTCCGACGCCAATGAGGTGGTAGCGGAATTTGTCAAACACCGTCTCGGTGATATTGCGGAGTCCATTGGTGCTGCGGAGACCGACAGCGAATTCTTCAAGGACATTGTTCTTGGTGTTGTGCGCGAACAGCGTGGCATAGACCCGGTTCTTGATGCGCATCTGGCTGAAGGGTGGCGACTTGGACGCATCGACAGCATCTTAAGGGCCATCCTGCGATCTGCCGCATTCGAGTTGGCCCTGAAGGACGATGTTCCCGCGAAGGTGGTGATCAACGAATATGTCGATATCGCGCATGCCTATTTTGAAGAAGATCAACCCAAGGTCGTGAACGGCATTCTTGACCAACTGGCGCATTCGCGACGCGCCCATGAGTTCCAACCGCACAGCGATGGCTGACAAACCGCATATTGGCGAAACGGACATCATAAATCAGTATTTTGCGCCGCTCGCAGCAGATACGCCCGGTGCGTTCAATCTCACCGACGACGCCGGCCTTATTCAACCACCCGAAGGTATGGACCTCGTTCTCACAACGGACGTGGTCGTGAGCGGCGTTCATTTTCTGGACGATGCTGCACCGGAAGACCTCGCCTACAAGGCGTTGGGGGTTAACGTCTCGGATTTGTGTGCCAAAGGTGTTGATCCTGCGGTCTATCTCCTGTCGATAGCGCTTCCCGAAAGCTGCGACACCACCTGGCTTGAAGGTGTGCGCCAAGGCCTGTCAGAGGCTCAAGCGGCATTCGGGTGCACGCTTTTAGGCGGCGATACGGTCAAGACGCCCGGTCCTTTGACCCTTTCCATTACCGCTGCCGGTTTTACGCCTGAAGGACAGATGGTCCATCGCTCCGGCGCAAGGGAAGGGGATCTCGTCTATGTGACGGGAACGATTGGCGACGCCGCCCTGGGGCTGAAGCTTCACCAGGGCACTGATCAAGCGCCAGATGAGTTGTCGGAAAACCATGCGGAATTTCTCCGCAAACGATATCGCCGCCCGCAACCGCGACTGGCAGCAATCAACATGGTGCGAGCGCATGCAAATGCCGCAATGGATGTTTCCGACGGGCTTGTAGGCGATTTCGCCAAGCTGTGCACCGCATCGGACGTCGGCGGGACCCTTGTTGCGGAAACGGTGCCGCTTTCAGATGCGGCGGCTGCCTGGATCGAGCAGGAGCCCGAACGATTGCAAACTGCGATCACCGGCGGTGATGATTACGAAGTTCTAATGAGCGTTTCTGAAAACGCATCTACGGCACTGGAAAAATACAGTGCCGATGCCGGACTCAGGATCACCTCCATTGGCCGGATCGTCTCATCCGGCACAGGCATCGAAGTGTTGGACCGTGACGGCAAACCCCTGGAATTTGAGCAGTTGAGCTACGCGCATTTTTGAAACTTGATTTGTGTTTCAGCTCTTGGGCACCATATAACGCCCCGAATGGCACACACACAGACGATTCCCGCAGCACCGATCAGCGACGACAGAAGGGCCAAACGCAACACCCTTGTCCTGTCACTCGCGCAGGCGCTCTATTACGTCGGCGCTGCAATACAGGTGACGGTTAGCGGCCTGGTGGGCCATATGCTGGCAGACGACAAGTCACTGGCTACGCTTCCGGTAACAACCTTTATCCTCGGCACGCTCGTCTCTACCGTTCCTGCATCGATGTTGATGCGCAGGGCCGGACGCCGGGCGGGGTTCCTGCTGGGAGCTTCGCTGGGCGTGACAAGCGCCACGCTGGCGACCTACGCCATTTATGACCGCTCTTTTTTATTGTTCTGCGTCGCGTTCTTCATTATCGGCGGCTACCAGGCCTTTGCGCAATATTACCGGTTTGCTGCGGCTGATACGGCCAGCGAAGCGTTCCGGCCCAAGGCAATCTCCTGGGTGTTGGCGGGCGGATTGGTTGCGGCCGTTGCGGGCCCGCAACTGGTCATTTACACGAAAGATGCACTTGCCCCCGTTATTTACGCAGGAAGTTTTATTGCAACCGCCTGTGCTTCTCTATTTGCCATCGGGGTCCTGTCCTTCGTCGATATACCCAAACCGCCGACCACCGGTGCGGGAGGGACGCCACCCCGGCCTCTTCGTGAGATCCTAAAACAGGTCAAACTGCGCATCGCGATTGTCACCGGAATGGTGAGTTATGCGTCGATGACGTTCATCATGACCGCGACGCCGCTTGCCATGGTGGCCTGCAATCATTCAGTCGACTCGGCCGCCTGGGCCATCCAGTGGCATATACTGGCAATGTTTGCGCCGAGCTTTTTCACAGGTCAGCTGATAGACCGCTTCGGCCGGGAGCGTGTGATTCTCGCAGGGCTTGTTTTGTTGGGAAGCGCGGGGCTGGTTGCGCTGTCGGGGCAGGCGCTCTGGCAATTCTATCTCGCCATGGTCCTTTTGGGTGTCGGCTGGAATTTCGGATACATCGGTTCAACAACGCTTGTGACCGATTGTCACCGTCCCGAAGAGCGCAACAAAGTGCAGGCGGTCAACGAATTCATGGTGTTCGGACTGGTTGCTTTTGCGTCTTTCTTTTCGGGCAAGCTACTCCACGATGTGGGTTGGACGACGGTCACAGTGTCTTATCTTCCCTTTGTCGCACTTGCTGCCGGACTGGCGCTGATGCTGTCTATCAAGGGTGCCAGTTGGGGTGGAACCACGAGCCGCACCTGACAGGCGATTTGAGAGTTATCCCACTCAGACAAAAGTCGTGGCGTCAATTGTTGCGTTAAACAGTCAATTTTGGCATGTTCCGCGCGGCTTCGGTCCGGACCGGGGTTTGGGGGAATCGCAAGCGGTGCAATTAGAAGCACCGCAAAAACTTTCCACATACCCATCCGTGATCGACGAACCTATCCAGAACAGGGACGGTCATCATGAACACGGTTCTTTACCTGATCATCGCCTGTGGTGCGCTTTCCATCGTCTACGGCATTTGGGCCGCCAAGTCGGTGATGTCGGCGGATGCCGGAAACAAGCGCATGCAGGAGATTGCCGGTGCGATCCAGGAGGGGGCACAGGCATATTTAACACGGCAATACACGACCATCGCCATTGCGGGCGTCGTCATCTTTGTCATCGTCGCGTTGTTGTTATCGCTTACCACCGCGATTGGTTTTCTCGTCGGCGCCACACTTTCAGGGGCAGCGGGTTTTATCGGAATGCTGGTTTCGGTGCGCGCCAATGTGCGCACGACCCAGGCCGCCAGCAAAAGTCTGGGGGCCGGACTTGAAATCGCATTCAGGGCCGGTGCTGTCACCGGAATGCTGGTTGCCGGTCTCGCGCTGCTTTCGGTCACGGTCTATTACGCATATCTGACAATTGGCGCGGGATACTCGCCAAGCGATCGCACGGTTGTCGACTCGCTCGTGGCTCTTGGCTTTGGCGCATCACTCATTTCGATCTTTGCACGTCTCGGCGGCGGCATCTTCACCAAGGGTGCGGATGTGGGCGGCGATCTCGTGGGTAAAGTGGAAGCGGGAATTCCGGAAGACGATCCGCGCAACCCGGCCACCATTGCCGACAATGTCGGCGACAATGTCGGCGATTGCGCGGGCATGGCGGCCGACCTCTTTGAGACTTATGCGGTCACGATTGTCGCGACCATGGTCCTTGCATCGATCTTTTTCGCAGGAACCAATGCGGTCGAACCGATGATGGTTTACCCGCTGGCAATCGGGGGTGCATGTGTTTTGACATCCATCATCGGCACCTTCTTCGTGAAGCTGGGGCCAAGCCAGTCCATCATGGGAGCGCTCTACAAAGGCTTTATCGCTGCCGGCGTTCTTTCGCTGTTCGCTATTCTCGGCGTGACCGAATACATGCTGGGTCTGGGAACCGAATTTACGGCACTCGGGCAGACCTTTACCGGCCTTGATCTTTTCTGGTGTGCGGTTATCGGCCTTATCGTAACGACGCTGATTATCGTGATCACCGAGTATTATACCGGCACCAACTATCGCCCGGTTCAGTCGGTCGCAGCAGCATCTGTCAGCGGTCATGGGACCAACGTAATCCAGGGGTTGGCGGTTTCGCTTGAAGCCACCGCACTTCCCGCACTGGTCATTATTTTCGGTATCGTCGCGACCTTTGCACTTGCCGGTTTGTTCGGCATTGCAATTGCGGTGACAACAATGCTCGCGCTCGCAGGCGTTGTAGTCGCGCTCGACGCCTTTGGACCGGTTACGGACAATGCCGGCGGCATTGCCGAGATGGCCAATCTGAAGGAAGACGTGCGCAACACCACCGATGCTCTGGACGCCGTCGGCAACACCACCAAGGCGGTCACCAAAGGGTATGCCATCGGTTCTGCCGGTTTGGGTGCTCTGGTGCTGTTCGCAGCCTACACGGAAGACCTGAAATTCTTCATTTCAAAGGCCAACGCATCAAACGGTGCTGAATTCGGCTACTTCCAGGGTGTGGAGCTCGATTTCTCGCTCTCCAATCCATATGTGGTGGTCGGTCTCTTCCTGGGCGGGCTGTTGCCATATCTGTTCGGGGCCATGGGCATGATGGCAGTCGGACGCGCGGCAAGCGCCATCGTTGAGGAAGTGCGTCGCCAGTTCAAAGAGAAGCCGGGCATCATGAAGGGCAAGGACAAGCCCGACTATGGCCGCGCGGTGGACCTTCTGACCCGGGCGGCAATCAAGGAGATGATGATTCCGTCACTTCTGCCGGTGCTTTCGCCGATTGTCTGTTTCTTCCTCGTAAACCTGGTTGCCGGCAAATCGGCTGCATTTTCCGCCCTTGGCGCCATGCTCCTGGGCGTGATTGTGACCGGCCTGTTTGTCGCCATCTCAATGACGGCAGGCGGCGGCGCCTGGGACAACGCGAAGAAATATATCGAGGACGGCAATTACGGCGGCAAGGGTTCAGAAGCCCATAAAGCCGCGATAACGGGCGATACAGTCGGTGACCCCTACAAGGATACCGCTGGTCCGGCTGTTAATCCGATGATCAAGATTACCAACATCGTTGCATTGCTGCTTCTGGCAGTGCTGGCGCACTGAGCGCATAACGGGTTGAGCAAATCTGGAGGGGGCCCTGCGAGTGCGGGGCCCTTTTCATTCGTGCGATCAGCTATTAGTAGCCCGAGTCTGCCTGGCTACCCTGAATCAGCGAACGGCGGTTGGCGATATTCCCGAAGAGCTGCTCAAGCGCTGTCAGCTTTTTGCCGAATGTCGGCGTTTCACCGCCGGCGAAGGCAATGACTTTCCCATCTTTCAGGCCGTAATGGCCAACTTCGCGCACCGTCTGCCGTGGGTCGAAATACACCGCGACGATCTTGCGTTCGATAACTTTGGGCTTGCCCATTGGTCGGGTCCGGCGGGTGCTCGAAATGTAATAGAACACATCGCCGTTCAGCGTACCTTGCGTATCGGGTGTCCCCAAGGCGAGGCGAACTTGATCCTGCGACATGCCGGGCTGGATCTGTTGCAGATCAACATCCGTGAAGAGATGCCCATGTCTGTCAATCTGGCCGGTGCAACCGGCAATAAACAACGCAACAGCAACAGCGATTGCCGTGCCGGCACGCTTGGATTTGACCGAGCCGTCTCCACATATTTGACTTGTATTACTGATGCAGTGCATCCCTCTTATCCGGCGGCGGTTGTCCCTGCGTGAATCGCCAACACCATGAGATATTTTGCGGACATCAATCAATAGCCTGGTCTCTTGCGTGTTGTGTATGTCTTATCGGCGTTTGAGTTAAGGAGCATCCTTTGCCCGGGATCTTAGATTGGATTTCCAAACGCAAACAGCGCAAACGGAATGCGCACAATCTTTACGGCTCCATTGTGGCGTTGTCACGGTCGCCAGTCCTTTATTCTGATTTGTGTGTACCCGATACGCTTGAAGGGCGGTTTGAGTTGCTGGTCCTGCATGTTTTTGTATTTTTGGACCGATTGCGAAGCGCGGGTGTTGAAACAAGACCTCTTGCACAGGAGGTTGTCGATTTGTTTTTCAAGGACATGGACACCACATCCCGGGAAGTCGGTGTCGGTGACCTTGTAGTCCCAAAAAAGATGCGCAAGTTGGCAGTGGTGTTCGGTGAAAGGATGGCGGAGTACGAAAATGCCATGTCACACTCCGATAGCAGTATTCTAGCGAAGGAGTTGGAACAAAACATCTTTTTTGACGATGGTTCAGGTACCGAACACGCAGCATTGCTGGCGAAATATGTATTGGGTCTCACATCCGCATTGGCGCAAACGCCAATCGGAGACCTGGGGCAGGTGCACAGTCGATTGGCCGGCATTCAAGGATAACCATGATGGCAAACACAGAAACGGCCCGTAGCGAGGACTCCATCATGTTCTCGCGCATCTACAGGGCCACGGAAGTCCCCGCCAATGGCGTTACGGGCACCATTGATGCGACGAATGAACAATGCGTGGCGATTGCCGAAACGCTTGGTCTCATTGAGCTGAAATCATTTGAAGTTACCTACACGCTTCATTGTTCGGCCCTGCGCCGGTTCAAACTCGTCGGGCAGTTGACGGCAACAGTTGTCCAGAGCTGCGTGATAACGCTCGAACCGGTCGAAAACCGGATAGTGGATGAAATGGAAATAGAATATTGGCCCGCGGAGGATGTCGAGCGGCTGGAGTCAGATATCGAACTTGATGGCATGGACGTTCCGGTTGATGGCCCCGAACCACTTCCCAAAGACGGATTGATCGATGCTGGCCATGTGGCCTATGAGCACCTGGCGGCGGCACTCGATCCATACCCACGCAAACCCGGTGTGCAATTTGAATCGGGCAATGCCAATGTCGAAGAAAGCGAGGGCGTCGGCAACAAACCCTTCGCTCATCTTGATGTTCTGCTGAACAAGAAGGGCCCATCTGCGAAATAGTCCTACACCCCACGGTCGCAGTTTCCGGTTGTGTCAAAGGGTCAATTCGCTATTTTCAATACGTCTTTTACGCGCAAGGGGGGATGGTAGCGGAAGAGTTCGCGCGTCTTGCCGCTTGCCTAGAACCTGGTTGTGCATTTGACGGCTTCACAAACCATATCGCTTGATGTCATGGGTGGCGACCATGGCGCTCAAGTCGTCATTCCCGGCGCAGAGCTTTCCCTTATGCGGCATCCTGAAATTCGTTACATGCTGTTCGGTGACGAGGGGCTCATCCGTGAGGAACTCACGAAACACAAGAAGCTCGCAGCAAAGTCGGAAATCTACCACACCGATGTTGCCATTTCCATGGATGCCAAGCCAAGTCAGGCACTGCGCCAGGGCCGCTGGAAGAGCAGTATGTGGAAAGCAATCGAGGCCGTGCGAGATGGCGAAGCTTCAGCCGTGATCTCGGCAGGCAACACTGGCGCCCTTATGGCCATGGCCAGATTTTGCCTGAAAACGCTGCCGGAGATCGAACGTCCGGCAATTGCAGCAATCTGGCCCACGGTCGATGCCGAATGCATTGTTCTCGATGTCGGCGCCAATGTCGGTGCTGATGCGCGCCAGCTTGTTGATTTTGCGATGTTGGGCGCGGCTATGGCGCGGGCACTTTTTTCTAAGGACCGCCCGACCGTCGGACTGCTCAACATTGGCGTGGAGGAAATAAAGGGTGTCGAGGAAGTGCGCAAAGCGGGCACCGCTCTTCGTGAATGCAACCCGCCCTTCGACTATCATGGTTTCATAGAAGGTGATGACGTTGGACGCGGAACAGTCGATGTTGTGGTCACTGAAGGGTTTTCCGGAAACATCGCTTTAAAGACTGCGGAAGGAACCGCCAAGCAAATCGCGGCGTATCTTCGTGCAGCCATGAGCCGTTCCTTGATGGCGCGCATGGGCGCGGTTTTGGCACAGGGCGCCTTTCAGGCCCTTAAAGAGAAGATGGATCCGCGGCAATCGAACGGCGGCATTTTTCTCGGATTGAACGGCATTGTGATCAAAAGCCATGGCGGCACCGATGCAACAGGGTTTGCGAGTGCCATCGATCTCGGCTACGACATGGCACAGAGTGGTCTTGTGGACCAGCTGACTGGCGAAATCGAAAAATTCCATGCCTCTCTGAATTTGGAGAATATGGCACAATGAGTGGAGTGTCCTGACGTGACCCTGATCCGGTCTGTCATCAAAGGATGCGGCGGCTATTTACCGGAAACGGTTCTGACCAACCGCGACCTCGCGAAAATCGTTGATACAAGCGATGAGTGGATTGTCGAACGCACCGGCATTCGCGAGCGCCGCATTGCCGCAGAAGGCGAGTTAACTTCAGATCTTGGAACCGCTGCCGCGGAACTTGCACTTGAGCGCGCCGGAATGGATGCCCAGGACATCGATCTGATCATTCTGGCGACATCAACTCCGGACAACACCTTCCCGGCCACCGCTGTTTCCATTCAAGCCAATCTCGGCATACAGCACGGGGCGGCGTTTGACCTGCAGGCGGTTTGCTCGGGCTTCGTCTACGCGCTCGCCACAGCAGACAATTTTCTGAAAGCGGGTCAATCCAAGCG
>DEIT01000047.1:24087-25732 GCA_002352635.1 Hyphomicrobiaceae bacterium UBA2767
TAAATGGCGCCGGCCTGCAGCGCGGCATTATCACGTCGGAATTGCGTTCTGACGGGCGCTACAAGGAAAAACTGTATGTCGATGGCGGACCGTCATCGACGGGTACCGTGGGACATCTCAGGATGCATGGCCGGGAGGTGTTTCGTCATGCGGTAACAAACATCTCTGATATTATTGGGGAGACACTGGCTGACAGCGGCTACGAGGCCAGCGACATTGACTGGTTTGTGCCGCATCAGGCCAACAAGCGCATCCTTGACGGAACGGCTCGCAGAATTGGACTTGATCCCGACAAAGTGGTGATGACGGTCGCAACTCACGCTAATACATCTGCCGCGTCCATTCCTCTTGCTCTGAATACCGCGCTTGAGGACGGCAGGCTGCAGGAAGATCAGCTTGTTCTCATGGAAGCCATGGGCGGTGGGTTCACCTGGGGCGCGGTGCTGGCCCGTTGGTAGGTCGTTGTTGTTTAGCCCGACAGAATGCCTGACTCACCCTCCAGACACCCTTAGGTTGCGGATATTTCCCATTTCGCGGCATCAAAGCCACAATTCGTTTGAATTCGGCGAGAAAAACCGGTTTCCCCGTTGACCGCCATTTGCCTTGTCCATTAGCATCATTTGGCTGAGCAGTGACGTTTTTGGGGCATCAAATCATGACCGGTAAGACATTGACCCGGGCCGATCTGGCGGAAGCTGTTTTCCAGAAGGTAGGTCTACCGCGCAACGAGTCGGCTGATTTGGTCGAGTTGGTGCTGAAGGAAATCTCCAGAAGTCTGGAGAGAGGCTCGCCAGTTAAACTTTCCTCATTTGGCTCTTTCGGTATTCGCGAAAAAAGCGAGAGGATCGGACGCAATCCTAAGACCGGTGAGGAGGTGCCTATTACGCCGCGCCGGGTGCTCGTATTCCGTGCGAGCAATATTATGAAGGAGACGGTCAACGATACGCTGACAAAGAAGAACACTGCGGGCTAGTATATGTGCGCTACAAGAATAGTAGAGGGGGGAATGGTCGTTGCCAAAAGCACCGGAGGCCTTTCGAACAATTAGCGAAGTTGCCGTTGACTTAGATGTACCAAAGCATGTGCTCAGATTTTGGGAAGGTAAATTCACCCAAATACGCCCGTTGAAACGCGGCGGCGGCCGACGCTATTACCGGCCTGAGGATGTCGAATTGCTGCGTGGCATCCGCCATCTTCTTTATGAAGACAGGTACACGATCAAGGGCGTACAGCGGATCCTTCGCGACCATGGTGTTCGCCATGTCATGGATTGCTGGAGCGTGACGGCGGGTGAATCCGGTGATGCAGCGCCAAGCGAAATTCCCGATGTAGCAGCTGACGTCAAACAAAGCGCTTCCCACGGCGCCTCTGGGGACACAAGCGGGCAGGGACTAACCAAACAACAAGCGTCTCAACTCAAGGGACTTCTCGCAGAACTCGCGGAATGCAAGAAATTGCTCGAGGCCTCGAAGGGATAGCCGGTTGCGGAATCGGCGCCCATCGCGTCACCTAGCGATTGACCTGAGTAGGCTAAGAAGGCAAAACCACACGATATAGGGCGGAGCGTGGCGCAGCCCGGTTAGCGCACCGGTCTGGGGGACCGGGGGTCGCAGGTTCAAATCCTGCCGCTCCGACCATCTTTTTC
>DEIT01000143.1:0-9607 GCA_002352635.1 Hyphomicrobiaceae bacterium UBA2767
TGGGTCTTTCCAATCTGCGAGGCAAGACTTTGGGCTTGAATACATCTTGCGGATGACCGGTCCGCCCGCCTCCGGTTCCCGAAACCGTCACATGAATATTCTTGTGAAACCAGGCCGTTGCAGACATGGACTACGGCACATCATGTGAGGGAGTGCGGAAGGCCATACTGACAATCGTCGCCAGCATCCGCCTAGCCCGACAAGAAGAGCCAGAACGTCCGCCAAGTGCCAGAAGCGGACATCAAACAAGGCACCATATCGACTTGCTTTGACGTCTCACCGAGAAAGTGCCGAGCCGGATCATCGAGGCGAAAACCTAATGGCCGATTTCACACGAGTACTTTCTTCGAAGCGGTCCCCGTTTGTGACTAGTGCGCCATATCCCCGTTCGGATCACATTCGATCGATAAAGGCGCAAAAGTGTGATGCGCATCACTGCGGATCGAGTAGCGGGGGCCTATTAAAGAGGGTGCAAGGGGAGCACTGAGCGACCTGATTTCGAACCGAGGAGACAGTCATGAACAAGAAATTTTTCCGGATGGTCGTGGTAGCCAGCGCGGTCTTCGCGACGAGCCAGTCTATCAATGCTGAGACTGCGCACGCTGCTTCAGTCCTGGACCTTGGTGCTTTCGCCAAGCAGCACTCTGGGAAAATCGACAACCTGCTCGAAAAATACGGGCTCGATTCCGTTCGTGATCAGATCGAAAACAGGCAGGATCGCACCACAAGCAAGGGAAATTCTTCAAACGAAGATGACAAGTGGAACGTCAACTCCCTTCTGTCTCACCCGACGCTTCGTAAGCTGAGGTAGGGTTCATTGATCTGCAAACACCGGGAGTGTCAGGCATACCTTTGCTGAACCAAGGTGCCATCCGGGCAGCCTCCGCCAGGGTGAGGTTGTCTAAGGCAAACTTGCAAAGCTGTGGGCAGCGGCGGACGTCCGCTGTGTGCCGGGAGCGGACATTTTGAGGGCCGCTTTTGCATGGGCAAAGGACCAGTGTAACGTCAGGTGCCGCACTGCGATATCATCTACTCGGCCCGGTGATCAGTCGCGCGCCGCGCTTGCGAGTGAGATATGCCCAAAACCATTGCACCATCACCAATGTGGCCGCGCGCGCGTTGATCAGGAAAAAGATATGCACTACTCCCCAGAACCACCATGCAAGCCGTCCCTTCAACCGTAACCAGCCCGGATCTACGACCGCCGCATTACGCCCGATCGTGGCGAGATTGCCGGCATGACGATATTTAAAGGGTTCCTGACTCGATATCAGGTCTGTGCTTCGCAAGCGCTCCTGCAAGGCGTCTAGATCAGTCGAGTGTTCGTCGAGGTAGTACCTCGTCATTGCTTACCTCTGTCTGAGTGTAGGACAATTTCGGTCTAGCTGGCGCGGGCCCCCTTTCCCGATTGCGTACCGAATCCGGACATGGATGCTCTGCCCAAGCATGCCACAGCGCTGTCTGTCTTGGCCTTGAATAAGATCAATCCAACGATCTCAAAATCTGGTTCTTGGTTATGGTAACGAGAGCTGCTGTCAATTGTCTGCGAACGGCGACTTTGTCCCGCATTGCTTCGGTTCGACAGGTCCGTGTTGAATGCCCGCTTTGGGTCACAAGTGGAAGTAACCCGGTTCAACCATTTGAGTCTGCTTCACCCCCAACAGCAGATATTGGCGGCCCGAACGTCCGCTTAGCATCAAAAAAGCGGTCGCAACCCTTCATGGTTGAAACTTGGTGCCGCTCATTTGACTGTGGGAATGTCTCTCGCGGCGTTTCGCGCGTGGGCGCCTGGCTAGCGCTCACTTGAGGGTTG
Organism: Hyphomicrobiaceae bacterium UBA2767; assembly: GCA_002352635.1. Lineage (GTDB taxonomy): Bacteria > Pseudomonadota > Alphaproteobacteria > Rhizobiales > Methyloligellaceae > UBA2767. The sequence goes on from DEIT01000143.1 coordinate 1,814, forward strand.
GAGAAGCCATCTCATCACGAAGACCGCGCAGGTAGCGCCTACAATCTGCGCAACGACGAATGCGGGCACGTCCACGGGCCGTATCCCGGAGAAGGTGTCGGTGAGGGCGCGGGCAATGGTGACGGCCGGGTTGGCGAAGGAGGTGGAGGCGGTAAACCAGTAGGCGGCGCTGATATAGAGCCCGACCACCCAGGCCACACTCTTCGGCTCAAAGCGGATGCTTGCCAGGATCGCGGCCATCAGCCCGAAGGCCGCCACGAATTCGGCAAACCACTGCGCGGGACCTGTCCGCTGCGTCACTGCAATCTGGATCGCGGGCAACTCGAACATCAGATGGGCCGTGATCGCGCCGGCCACTCCGCCGGCAATCTGGGCAATGATGTAGGGTGCGGTCTCCTTCGCCGGGAGGGAACGGTTTGCGAGAAAGCCGATCGAAACCGCCGGGTTGAAATGGGCGCCGGAAATCGCGCCGAACATGGTGATGATCACGACAAGAATGGCGCCGGTGGCGACCATATTGGCGAGAAGTGCGAGTGCCACATCGTCGGTTAGCCGGTCGGCCATGATGCCCGAACCGACCACGGTGCAGACGAGCAGGCCCGTCCCCAGTGCTTCGGCCACGAGCCGTCGTGAAAGATCATAAACACTCATGTGCCGGTGCTTCCGGATGCGGGCGCGCTGCCGTGCGCACCGATCTCTTCAAGTGCCTTGCGGAGTGAAGGCGGGTCGAGCTTGTCCAGGGGGAGGCTCAAGAAAGCCGAAATTCTGTCATTGAGCATATGGTAAGCCTCTTGAAATGCGAGCTGCTTTTCTGCCTCGTTGCCTTCAGCGGCAGCCGGGTCGGGAACACCCCAATGCGCGGTTGCCGGGTGACCCGGCCATACCGGACACACCTCGCCCGCGGCGTTGCTGCAGACGGTGAAAATAAAATCCATATTCGGTGCATCATCGCCGGCGAACTCGTCCCAGTTCTTGGAGCGAAACCGGCTTGTGTCGAAGTCGAGCTTCTCCAGTAATTCCAGCGCGTAAGCGTGGACTTCTCCCTTGGGCTGTGAGCCGGCGGAATAGGCGTTGAAGGTGTTGGCGCCATCGCGTGCGAGGATCGCTTCAGCGAGGATCGAGCGCGCCGAGTTTCCTGTGCACAGGAACAATACATTCAGCTTCCCCGTCGTCACGACGCTAGTGTCCCTCGGGCGAATTGCATGAAACAAGCTCAAAAAGAGGTGCGCAGACCTCCGGCGCTCCCCGGCAGCAATCCTGCATAAGGAACAGAAGCAGGGCGCGGATGTGCGTAAAATCCGCAGTGTACTCGATGGACCGGCCCAACCGGCGCGATGTGATGAGACCGCAACGCTCCAGCACGGACAAATGCGCGGACATGGTGTTCTGAACTACACCCAGTTTTTTTCCGATTTCGCCGGCGGGAAGGCCGTCCGGTGCTGTCTTGACCAACAGCCGGAATGTCTCAAGGCGGGTTTCCTGGCTGAGTGCGGAGAGTGTCGCAAGGGCATGTCCAGTATCCATATATCTAGATTAATAGATATAATTGAGGATATCAAGCTGCCTTGTGAGGTTTCATCGACAGCGAAGGCCTGCCGGGGTTGCCCGCATTTTGCTATATAGCTCTCACAGCAGACCCGGGTCGGGATTAAGGAGTGCGTGCGACGATGGTCGAGGAACAACAGTCCGGCATGAAACTCGTCGATCTGGCGCAAGGGTGTGCCGGCTACGGTGTGAAACTTGAAATACTTCCCCTCAGCCTGCGCGTGCTTCTGGAGAATGCGCTGCGGCGTGAGGATGGCGAGAGTGCGGAGCGGATCGTTTGCCGCAAGGTTGGCGAGCCTGTGAAGTTTCTGCCTGCCAGAATTCTGCTTCAGGATCTTCTGGGCGTGCCGGCCATGGTGGATTTATCCTCCATGCGCGACGCGGCAAAGGCCCATGGTGCGGCTCCTGAGGCCATCAATCCGCGTCTGCCCGTGGATCTCGTTATCGACCATTCCCTGATCCCGGTGCATTTCGGTTCGCCGGGCGCGAGAGAGAAAAACGAAGCCATTGAGCTGGAGATGAACAGGGAGCGCTACCGCTTCCTGCATTGGTGCCAGTCGTCGTTTTCACGCTTTCGGGTCATTCCACCCGGTAAGGGCATCATGCATCAGATCAACATCGAGCATCTGGCCCGTGGCTATCAGGTCGATGAGGAGCGGGGGACCGCGTATCCGGATTCGGTCTACGGAACCGACAGCCACACGCCGATGGTCAACGGGATTGGCGTCGTCGGTTGGGGCGTCGGCGGGCTTGAAGCCGAAATGGCGATGCTGGGCCGGGTCACATCGTTCCCGGTGCCAGAAGTGATCGGCATAAGGCTGGTGGGAAAGCGAAATCCGGGGATCACGGCAACCGATCTGGTGCTGACCATCACCGAGCGGCTGCGCAAGCTGGGTGTCGTCGGCAAATTCGTCGAGTTCTGCGGTGACAGCCTCGATGCGCTGCCCGCCGCCGACCGCTGTACGATTTCGAACATGGCGCCGGAATATGGCGCGACTTGCGTCTATTTCCCGATCGACCGGCAGACGATCGACTATCTCACGCTCTCGGGCCGAGACGCTGAACATGTTGCCTTTGTCGAGCGTTGCGCTCGCGCGCAGGGGCTGTGGCGCGATGCGGACACCCCGGTACCGGAATTTGACGATCTGATCGAAATTGACCTTTCCGAAATCGTGCCCTGCGTCGCCGGGCCAAGACGCCCCCAGGACCGCGTGTCCTTGAGCGACGCGCACAGGAACCTGGAAAGCGAATTCCCTCTAAGACCCGAAACCGAGCGTCACACCGCTGGAGACAGCGGCTTTGATCTGGGCGACGGGGACATCGTGATTGCGGCGATTGCCAGTTGCACCAACACGTCGAACCCGGCAGTGGTGATCGGTGCCGCATTGCTCGCCCGCAACGCCATCGAGAAGGGACTGTCGGTCAAGCCGTGGGTGAAGACGAGCTTTGCGCCGGGGTCCCAGGTCGTGGTGGACTATCTGAACAATGCGGGCCTGCAGCAGCATCTCGATGCACTGGGCTTTCATGTTGTCGGCTTCGGATGCGCCACGTGCAATGGTGGGTCCGGTCCGATCGCCGACCCGATCCGCGAGACGATCGAGGAGCATGATCTCACCTGTGCCGCGGTGCTGTCGGGAAACCGCAACTTTGCCGGGCGCATTCATCCACACTGCCGGGCCAACTACATCATGTCGCCGCCGCTGGTGGTGGCCTATGCGCTGGCAGGCAGTATGCGCGCCGATATTTTTTCAGGCACTCTCGGCACTGGAAAGGATGGCCAGGAGGTGCACCTCAAGGACATCTGGCCAAGCGATGCCGAGATTGCCGAGGTTGCCGCACGCGCGGTCAAATCCGGCCTGTTTGAGGACTCCTATGCGACAGTGTTGCAGGGGAGCGAAGGGTGGGATGCGTTGAGCACGCCTGCCGGCACCACGTTCGATTGGGAAGAGGACAGCACGTATCTGAAGAGCGCACCCTATTTTGAAGGGGCGGCAGGCAAGGCGGAGGCCAGGAGCGATCTTCACGGCTTGCGTCCGCTGGTCATGCTGGGCGATTCCGTCACCACGGACCATATTTCACCGTCAGGCGCGATCCTGGCGCAGAGTGCTGCGGGCGAATATCTGAGCGGGCAGGGCGTTACGCCGCTGGAGTTCAACACCTTCGGGACGCGCCGGGGTAATCATGAGGTTGCCAAGCGTTCCGCCTTCGCCAACAACCGGCTCCAGAATGAAATGATCCCGGACAGCGAGGGCAGCGTCACGCTGCTGATGCCGGAGGGCGAGCAGATGTCCGTGTTCGATGCGGCGAGCGAATACCAGTCCAGGGGCGTTGGGCTGGTCGTGATCGCGGGCAGGGAATATGGCTGCGGTTCCTCGCGCGACACGGCGGCGAAATGCGTCAATCTCTTAGGTGTCCGCGCGGTCATCGCGGAGAGCTATGAACGCATCCACCGCAGCAATCTGATTGGCATGGGCATCCTCCCGCTCCAGTTTATGGAGGGCGAGGGCCGCAAGGAGCTCGGCCTCACCGGTGCGGAGACTTTCGACATCTTGGGAATTGACGATGGTCTGCGTGAGCGCTGTGAGCTGACCCTTGTCATTCATTGTCCTGACGGGTCATCGAAATCCACGCGCGTGCTCGCCCGCCTCGACACACCCGACGATGCGACTTACGTCAACAGCGGAGGCGTGTTGCCATATGTCTTCAGGAATCTGGTAGCACCGCAGGCGGCGGAGTAATCCGAGGCGTTTTTGCCTGTCAGCAATCCTGGAATGGACAAAACTTGCCGTTTCCATGCCGCTTCCATGCACGTCGCTGGGTGCGCCGTTCCTGTTTCCTCAAGCGCTGCTGGCGNNTGGCGTTGCATCAAGCGCCACTCTTCGGCACGTCCGACCAGGTATGGCCTTGGTTCATACGAGCGCCGGTAGTCGCGCCAGCTTGCGGCCTCGTAAATCCCGCCATAGCCCTCGCTATAGTTAAGAGAGTGCCACGCGGCGGCGAAGTGCCGGTTCGATCGCCGCTTGGCCTGAAATGCCTTGACCCTGGTCTGCCTGCGGGAAAAGCCACGATCGGCTTTGCGCGCGCCGTTCACGAATTTCCGCCAGATCATCGCCGGCAGGCTGCCTCCGGTCACACGACGCATGCTTGAATTGTCGTCGTTACCAAGCCAGACGCCAACCACGAGGTTGCCGGCAAATCCGACAAACCAGGCATCGCGGAAGTCCTGGCTCGTGCCGGTCTTGCCGTATGCGGGAACGGCCACGCGCGCGCCTCTTCCCGTGCCGTGCTGCACCGTTGCCGACAGGAGCTGCCTCATCTGGTTGCCCCTTTCCAGTTTCCATTTGCCGGATCCGGAAGGAATCCCATGATCAGGCATCTTGCCGGAGGCACCAAAAGAGGAAATTCCCCAGGGTTTGACCGGATAAGCGTTCGCGGCGATGGCGGCATAGGCTGAGGTGAGTTCCAGCAGGGTGACTTCCGAGGCACCAAGCGCCAGGCTCGGAGTGGGGGTCAGCGGCGTCGTCAGGCCAAGATCCCGCGCTGCGCGGATGACATGCCTGCGCCCTGCGGTCTCTGACAAGCGCACGGCGACCGTGTTGATGGAGGACGCAAAGGCCTGGGTAACGGTGACTGGGCCGCGATATCCGTTGCCGTAGTTTCGTGGCGAATAGGTGCCGATTGTCAGTGGCTCGTCATACACATACATGTTCGGATCGGCGCCGCCGCGAAGTGCCGCTAAATAGACGAACGTCTTGAAGGCCGAACCCGGCTGGCGCATCGCCTGGAAGGCACGGTTGAAAGTGCTCTTCTTGTAATTGCGGCCGCCAACCATGGCCAGAACGCGTCCATCCGGGCGCATCGCGACGAGTGCTGCCTCGCCTGCGCGTTTGCGTTTCCCCTGCGTTTTCATGATGCTCGCCACGGCCCATTTGGCGATTGCCTGAAGCCGCGGTTCGAAGCTGGTCTGAACGGGCAGGGGAGCCGTCTTTCCATCTTCCGGCAGTTTGATTGTCTGAGCGATCCAGTCGGCATAATAGCTGCCGATCTCTTTTTGCGGCGTTTGGCGCGGTGCTGAAACCTGAAGCTCTTTGAAGTCAACCTGATCGAGATCACCGGTTTCGACCATCGACTGGAGCACCAGCTGTGCGCGTGCCCGGGCACTGCCTTCGTCGGCCGCAAGGGTCGTGGGAGAGCGCAGGAGTGCGACCAGATAGGCGGATTCGGTCACATTCAGTGCGGCGACGTCCTTGCCGAAATAATGGTCGGCGGCGGCGCGCAGGCCATAGCAGCCCTGGCCGAAATAGGCAGCACTCACATAGCGCTCAAGAATCTCGTCCTTGGTGAGAGAAAATTCCAGCTTCAGCGCGATGATCGCCTCTTCCAGTTTCCGGTTGAAGGACTTCACGCTCGACAGATACGCCATCTTAGCCAGCTGCTGGGTCAGAGTGCTGCCGCCCTGCACAACGCGTCCGGCCTCGTGGTTCACTTTGGCGGCCCGGGCGACGCCGATAATGTCGATGCCGAGATGACTGTAAAAGCGCCGGTCCTCCATCGCCAGGAGGGCCGCGATGAAATGATCGGGAAGTTCGGCGGTCTTGACCGCCGCATCGACGCAACCGCCGCGTTTGGCAAACGGCTTGCCATTGGCGGCCAGCAGGATGAGCTCGCGGTCGGTCCGCAATGCAAGCGTCTTTTCAAGCGGGTAGCGCTCAGCTGGCGTCGGCGTGAAGAGAGACGTCGCGGCGGTCAGGACGAGACCCAGGAAAACCAGAATGTTCAATGACGATGACAGTGCGGAATTCGTGAGCGAATTGGATCGCGGAATGAGGCTCAACCGAGAGAACCGTACACGGCGCTCGCCCGACAGTTCACGGCGCTCACGCAGCGCCTCCATGGCTGATAAAAGTGTAGTGTATATGGCGCGAAATGCAGGGCTGACGCGCTCCCATAGGGTTCGGTAGGCCGTCCAGGGATCCCGATTTTTATCGTCGTCGTTACGCATATGACCGCCCTGTTCGTAATCCTAATACCTCATTTGGGCGTAAAACTGCCGATTCCAAGGCAAGAAGAGCGAATAAATGTTTGGTGTTGTTCGGTTTTAGTGGGCATGGCTAACGGCAATTGAGTGTCTTTCACGTTGCGCTTTCATGTTCGACGCAGATTTTTTCACTGTCTTCATCCGACAAATCGGCTTCGAGCAGGCTGCAGCGATGGGGTGACGCCTTGGACCCGGTCGCATCGCGTCGGAAATGGCGGCAGGTGTGGCAAAGCCCGAACATCCGCGCATTGTTCAGATCGATCAGGTGGCGGAGGATGCGTGAGAGATGGTCGCGGGCGACTGCGGTTTCACGCCCAAGTGCGTCCTCAATGACACCCGCCACGCGTGCCACGGGATCACCGCGCAGTTTCGCGTGTCCCTGTTTGGTCAGATCGAGATCGACGGAACGTTTGTCGCGTGGGTTGGCCGTGCGGCTGACATAGCCCTTGCGCTCCAGGGCTATGAGCGTTTGCGATGTGGTGCCGCGTGTCGTGCCGAGATAGCGGGTCAGCGCCATGGGGTTTCGCGAAAAGCGATTGGCACGCGACAGATATCTGAGCGCGGCCCATTGCGCGGGATAAAGATCACCCACCTGTTCGTCGCTTCTTACAAGCTGGCCAATCCGTTCAAGCAGATTGGCGACAGCCAGGGCATCATCACTCATTCACAACCTTCAAATTAATAGTAGCGAGTCGATACATCTATTGACTCCGAGTTCCATCCTCCATATAGGAAATGTATCGAGTCGATGCATTCTATACAAGAGGAGTTAAGATCATGTTTCGATCAATTGGTTCACTGGGTTCAGCACTTGGCGCTCTGGCATTTTCGACCACACTTGCCGGCGCGCAGGACATTGCATCCACATCATCGGTGCCGGACAAACCGGCATTCGATATTCAGAAGGCATCGGTCAAGCACGACGGTGCAAGCCTGACCTTTCGGATTGATGTTGCCGGGAAAGCGGGCGCGGAAAAGCCCAAGGCCATCGGCAAGCTGAAAGGGTCCACCGTCTATTCATATGTCTGGCCCACGGGCTTTGATCCGTCAGCCGTCGGATTCAGCAAAAAGTCGGGCATCCTGGCGTTCGCCGTCACATCGCATCCCGACTTCGACGACACACCCTGGTTCGATGAGGATGGCGATGGCGACCCGGCCAACGACGGCCGCGTATGGCACTCCCATTGGGTCGTGCTGGCCAAGACCAAGGC
>DEIT01000143.1:9702-10717 GCA_002352635.1 Hyphomicrobiaceae bacterium UBA2767
CTTGCAGGTGTTTCCTTCGATGGCGTGACATCGGCGTTGCGGGTGAATGCCAATGCACATGTGCCCTTGCTCTGCGTCAATGCCGTTTTCGATGTGGCGTCAGGGGATTTAAGCCTTCCCGGGCTGATCAACTAGTAGGCGTTTTGCTTGCAATTGCTGACGTCGCAAACAGTCCGCTGCGGATTCCCCTCCGCAGCGGGCACGCGCCTATTTGAGGAGGAAGTTCCTTACGGCGTATTGCGCGCCGAGCGGCAGTCCTTGAAGAATGAGAACAGGCAATCGTAAGCCGTTTTCGCTGCGCTGCCGACCGCACTTCCCGCCTTCTTGGTCGTGGAACCGACCTTTCCGGCAGCCTTGCCGACGGTGCGTGTGGTCTTGCCTGCCGCACCGCCCACTGCCTGTCCAGATTTCTTGATGCCCTTCTTGGATGCACCGACGGCACCCCTGGTCATGCCGAAAACGGTCGCGGAGTTGCGGTCTTCGTCTGCAGGCTGCTCAGTCTCAAAGGAACTGTTGTCGTTCCGCCCGCGGAAGCGCTGGATCGCCTGACGCGCTTCGGGCGAAATCTCGGGCGCCACGAATGTATAGGCCTTGACCGGACCGGCGCATTTGGAAATGGGGGTGTTGTCAACGGCACAGGAGCTGTGACCGCCATCCTTCGATGTGCGCACGATGCAATAGAGTTGCAGGCCGTCGCCGCGTGCGATGGGCTGGGGCGTGTCGACCTCGCAAACATAGGTTTGTTCGGGGTCAGCACAGCGCACGCAGAACCGTTTTGGTTCCGCTTGCACGCGCTCGGCCATGGCAAGAACCAGCAAGAGACCGGCAAGAATTGCGAACAGTGTGGCTTTCATCATTTCCCCCACATGTTCAATCGGGATCGCGTGGGCACAAGAACATCCGAATCTTCGCTGCGGGCAAGTACAGTATCGCCCCTGGGGCTGCATTTTGGCAAACGGGGACGGGGTTGTGGGGCCTTAAATTCCTGTAACGAATGTGCGTGGCCCTTGGGGGG
>DEIT01000251.1:0-377 GCA_002352635.1 Hyphomicrobiaceae bacterium UBA2767
CTGGTCGACCCCACGGCACGGCACAATCTGACGCGTCCGGATCAAGGGTTTGCTGTGGCGTCAGATGCACAATCCAACCTGTTGGGACGTCTGAATCGAGTTTATGGACGACGGCCCAAAGCTTTGCCGGACGGGCGTTATCAGGGCGACGTCGGATTCATTGTTGAATAGCCGGGAGCAAAGGACATTCCGATGAGATTTGAAACGAAACGTGATGTCAGTCCCCGGGCTTGCCGGGCGATGACTGCCCTACGTGTCAGCGCAGCGCTTCTAGCATCTGCGACACTGGTGGCATGCAATGCCCACCGCGAAAAGAGTGTGAAAGGCTGGCTTGTAGCTGATCCTACGTCCCGCCATCCGATCATTGTTGGTTCAAC
>DEIT01000251.1:542-1170 GCA_002352635.1 Hyphomicrobiaceae bacterium UBA2767
GTGCGGCGCGAATTGACCCGCGCAGGCGTCTCGCGTCATGAGGTTCAGTTCCAAGCCTACTCCGGCACCGGAACAGCCACGTCTCCGATAAAGGTTTCCTACAATGCCTTCACGGCACGAGGGCCGGAGTGTGGCGATTGGTCAGACAATCTAGCGCGCGATCCGAAAAACATTCCCTACCGAAACCTTGGCTGCGCCACGCAGCACAACCTGGCCGCAATGGTCGCCAATCCAAGAGACCTTGTTGAGCCGCGAGGTATGACGCCACGCGACAGCCAGCGCCGTGATGTGATCATGGACAAGTATGTCAAGGGTGACACCACGGTCGCCAAGAAGTCGAGTGATGAGAAGGCAAAAGTGAGCGATGTATCTGGCGGAGGAAGCAATTGAGTAACCTAGCGCAGGAGAACAATCCGCTGCCGCCAGTAGCCGAGCCGCAGTTGGAAGACCAGCAGGCGACGCCAGATCCAACGGTTGACGTGGGGCACCCGCATATACCAGCGGGTCTCACACCCTCGTCTGGCTCGGCCAATCCGATCCCAGGCGATCCAGGCGTTATGCCGGATGTACCGGAAACGGGAGCATACCAACAAACTTCTTCACCTCCCGACGCACATGCCGCAGATGC
>DEIT01000251.1:1275-11837 GCA_002352635.1 Hyphomicrobiaceae bacterium UBA2767
GCAGATGTTCGCGCACGTCCGTTGCCTCGCATCAACATACAGGCGTTCTGTGAAGATCAAAATACAGCCAACCTCCTGCAGCAGGTAAGTCAGGACCGACGCCTGACAAAGACGCATGTCAGCGTCCAGATGGGCGGATTGAAAGCGGCTGCACAACACTACCAAAATGCTCCGACGCCAAATCTCATAATGGTTGAGTCACTACATCAACGTGACGCGATGCTGATGGATCTGGATGAGCTTGCGTCGGTCTGTGATTCCGGAACGAAGGTTATCGTGGTCGGTCACGCAAATGACGTTCTCCTATACCGCGAGCTCTTGAATAGGGGTGTTTCTGAATATCTGGTCATGCCTCTGACCGCCCCGCAACTGATGGAGAGCCTTTCCAATCTCTACAATAATCCGGACTCAGATCCACTCGGTTCCGTAATCGCATTTGTGGGCGCCAAGGGCGGCGTTGGAGCGAGCACGATTTGCCACAACACCGCTTGGGCGATTTCCCAAGATGCGCAGAGCGATGTTGTTATTGCCGACATGGATCTGCCGTTTGGTACTGCGGGCCTCGATTTCAATCAGGACCCGGTGCAGGGTATTGCCGACGCGCTCCTTTCACCTGAGCGCTTGGATGAGGTGCTGCTTGACCGGTTGCTTTCGCGATGCACGGATCATTTGAGCCTATTTGCAGCGCCGGGTACGCTCGACCGATCGTATGACCTGAGCGCAAACGCCTGTGACACGGTGATTGATGTTCTGCGCAAGACTGTTCCGACCATCGTTGTTGACGTACCGCATCTTTGGACAGAGTGGTCACAGCAGGTTTTGACGCAAGCAGACCGCGTGGTGATTGTCGCTCTGCCAGACCTTGCAAACATGCGCAATACGAAGAACTTGATCGAAAAGCTCACGGCGGCTCGACCCAATGATCTGCCGCCTATGCTGGTGTTGAATCAGGTCGGAATGCCGAAGCGACCAGAAATTTCCGCGAAGGAATTCGCAAGCGCTGTTAGCACCGAACCAACGGCAGTTATCGAATTCGATTCCCAATTGTTTGGCACTGCAACAAACAACGGTCAAATGATCGAGGAAGTGTCTGACAAGGCCAAACCGGTCGAACATATTCGGCAACTCGCCCGAATCTTGATGGACCGGACTGAGGTTGTAACCGAGCCAAAGTCATTTTTGGCGGCGTTACTTGGGAAGCTGTCACTGAAGAGGTTGGGGAAGAAATAGCGCATGTTTGGGAAACGCGGTACGCCGGGCGAAATTGGAGCCCCTCAGCAACCAGTGACTCCTGTCGAGACACCCGGAGTTGATCAAGCCATGGCTCAGCCGGTTGAGCCGGCGATGCCGGCTTCCGTTCCGTCCCAGGAACCGGGTATACCGGCAGCGCAACCGAACGTACCCCAGCAAAATTCTCAACCCCAGCAGCCGCCTCAACCCCAGCAACCGCCTCAACCACAGCTGCCTCCAACTGCTGCCGCAATTGAGCCGGTCGCGACTACTTTTGAGCGCGCTCGGTCGGAAGAGTATTACGACGTTAAAACCACCGTCTTCAATGCGCTGATTGACACCATCGACCTGACGCAGCTTGCTCGCCTTGATGCCGATGCCGCGCGAGACGAAATACGCGATATCGTATCCGAAATTGTCGCCATCAAGAATGTCGTTATGAGCATCTCCGAGCAGGAAGAGCTGCTTGAGGATATCTGCAATGATGTTCTCGGTTATGGTCCACTTGAGCCGTTGCTGGCGCGTGACGATATCGCCGACATAATGGTCAACGGTGCCGATACCACTTACATCGAAGTGGCAGGCATGATCGAGCCGGCCTCCATCCGCTTTGCTGACAACAGCCAGTTGATGAACATTTGTCAGAGAATCGTTAGCCAGGTGGGTCGCCGGGTTGATGAGTCGAGCCCGATCTGCGATGCGCGTCTGCCCGATGGCAGCCGCGTCAACGTTATTGCCCCGCCGCTTGCGTTGGACGGGCCGACGCTGACGATCAGGAAGTTCAAGAGAGATCGTCTAACTCTGGATCAACTCGTCAAATTTAATTCGATCAACGATATCGGAAGAACCTTGCTGTCTATTGTCGGGAGGGTGCGCTGCAACACGGTTATTTCCGGTGGTACCGGTTCGGGGAAAACCACGCTCCTCAATTGCCTGACGGGTTACATCGACACAGAAGAGCGCATCATTACCTGCGAGGACTCCGCCGAGCTTCAGTTGCAGCAACCCCACGTTGTGCGCCTTGAAACCCGCCCGCCTAACCTTGAGGGGGAAGGCGAGGTGACCATGCGCGATTTGGTAAAAAACTGCCTGCGTATGCGTCCAGACCGGATCATCGTGGGCGAAGTGCGCGGACCTGAGGCATTCGATCTATTGCAAGCAATGAACACCGGCCATGATGGGTCCATGGGTACGCTGCATTCGAACAGCCCCCGTGAGTGTCTTTCGCGGCTGGAAAGCATGATCCTGATGGGCGGTTACAGCCTGCCCAGTAAGACCATCCGTGAAATGATCGTGGCCTCCATCGATGTCATCATCCAGGCATCGCGGATGCGCGACGGCTCGCGGAAGATTACGCACATAACAGAAGTCGTCGGTCTTGAAGGCGATGTGATCACACTTCAGGACATATTCATCCACGAGATTTTGGGAGAGGATCAGAACGGGCGCATCCAGGGCCGACATCGCACGACCGGAATTGCACGCCCAAGGTTTTGGGACCGCGCGCAGTATTTCAAGGAAGAAGACCGCTTGGCGGAGGCATTGGCGGCCGGTGAGGTTACAGACGAGGCAGGGCGGCCCCTGGGAGAGAATTTTGGTTGATCCTGGTCTGGTTAAACTAGCAGTGATGTTCCTCGCCGCGCTAAGCGTCGGGGGGATTGCCTATGTCTTGGTCATGCCGTTTGTTTCGGGCGAACGGAAGACTGACAAACGCATCGCATCTGTTGCTGAAGGACGTTCGGTGGCAGTTCGACTTGGGGCATCTGAGACCGTTTCGACACGCAAGGTCGAGGTTGAGGACGCACTAAAGGAACTTGAAGCCAAACAGAAATCCAAGAAAAAGGTCACATTGAAGTCCCGGTTGCGACGAGCCGGTCTCAATGTCCCCGTCAAATCATTTTACATCGCAAGTTTTGTCTGCGGAGCATTGACCGGTGGCGCGGTTTTCCTGGCCGGGTCGGGCCCACTTGTTTCGGGATGCGCTTTTTTCGCCAGCGGTTTGGGGCTTCCGCGCTGGCTCCTTTCCTACCTCGCAAAAAGGCGCCAAAAGCAATTTGTCATTGAATTCGTGAATGCAATCGACATCATCGTAAGGGGTGTAAAAACTGGCCTACCGCTAAATGATTGCCTCAAGATCATCTCCCAGGAGGCAGCTGAGCCGGTTAGGGAAGAATTCGTCGAAATCGTCGAACAACAGGCTATAGGCGTACCGTTGGGCAAGGCTTTCGATCGAATGTACGATCACATGCCGCTCCAGGAAGTAAATTTTTTCTCTATTGTAATCGCAATCCAACAGCAAACGGGCGGGAATTTGTCGGAAGCGCTCGAAAATCTTTCGAGTGTGCTTAGGGGCCGGCAACGTCTCCATGCCAAAATCAAGGCCTTTAGTGCTGAGGCAACGGCCTCGGCTGCAATCATTAGCTCCCTACCACCAGTTGTTCTGGTTGCACTCTCAGTAATAAACCCAAAATACATAACGTTGTTATGGACCGAAGACCTTGGCAGGCTCATGCTTATGTGCAGCGCGGTGTGGATGCTTTGCGGCGTCCTCATCATGCGCAAGATGATCAATTTTGACTTCTAATCAAAGGAGAGGTCATCCAAACTAATGTATGATTTTATGGCGCAGTTTCTGGAACCCCAGTTCCTTATCATGGTCTTGTCCGCCCTAGCGGCATTTGCCACCGTGGCGAGCATCGCCATGGCCACATTGACCGGCGATCGTCTCAATACGCGTATGAAATATGTCTCGAGCGAACGAGAGAAGATGCGTGCCGAACGTTTGGCGCAACTCGCCGAAGACAATCGCTATGCAAAGCTGCGGAGCCAGCCAAAAGGCTTCATGAAACAAATTGTTGAGCAGCTCAATTTGAGGAAACTCCTCGAAACGGATTCCACCCGCGAGCGCCTCAAAATGGCAGGCTTTCGAGGGCAGGCGCCGGTGGTTGCATTTCTATTTTTTCGGTTGGTTTTGCCCTTTGTCACCTTCGGTGGAACACTTGCCTATCTGTTCCTCGTGCAGGACTACAAGCTACCTCCGCTGCCGCGCGTCGGCATTTCGTTCGGTGCTGCCTATCTGGGGTTCTATCTGCCAAATCTTTTTGTGACGAACATGATTCAGCGCCGCCAGAAATCTATAAAGCGTGCCTTTCCTGATGCGCTCGACCTGCTGTTGATTTGCGTGCAGGCCGGCATGTCCATCGAAGCTGCGTTCGGTAAGGTCGCAACCGAGGTTGGCAGTCAGTCGATGGAACTGGCCGAGGAACTGAGCTTGACGACCGCAGAGCTGTCCTATCTTCCTGACCGGCGTCAGGCCTATGACAATCTTGGAAAGCGGACGGGGCTTCCTGGCGTCAAGGCAGTCGGCACCAGCCTAGTTCAGGCAGAGCGCTATGGCACGGCGATTAGCACTGCACTGAGAACCATGGCGCAGGAGAATCGTGACATGCGCATGTCGGACGCTGAGAAAAAGGCGGCAAGCCTGGCGCCAAAGCTCACGGTTCCCATGATCGTGTTTTTCTTGCCTGTCCTGTTCATCGTTATTCTTGGACCGGCCTACATCAAGGTCATGGCAGTGCGTGGCGGTTAGGACGCGACGCAAGCCAATCCAAAACGCGCCGGTGCAACCGGGCGGCTATCAAACACCCAGTTCCACGATATCGCAGATACACAGGCCTGATGGTTCAGCAGCTCGCGTGTTAGATCAACCGATTCTAGAGTGGAACCAGAATTATTCAGGCTTGGGATCCTCGGGCTTTCCGATTTTAGGGGCAGCCTGTGCCACTGCCACCGTGGGTGCCGGTATCGCCTGTGTCGCCGCAGTGCTCCAGGTCGGGGATTGTGCCGCAGCAGCCTTGGGCTGCGCCTTTGGTTTGTTGTGCTGCGGCAGCAATCTGGTTGGGGCTTTGGCTGCGGTCTTTGCCGCATTTGCGGGATGCTTTGAAGTGATTGGCGCAGATTGTTTCCTGGAGGATCGGACTGCTCGCGCTGACCTGGGCAACGCAATTGCCTGGGATTTTCTAGTCTGTGTCGTTCTTGCCGGCACCTTCGTTCGTTTGGCTGGCAGGGAAGCGGTGGTGACAGTGCCTGCTTTCTTGCTCGCGGGAACGGATTTTTTGCGGACCTGCGCAACTTTCGTATTTTTCACCATGGTGCGCAGATAGGCTACGTCGTTTTCGACGTTCTCGCTGGCGAGGTCCGTTTTGGCGATCTTTTGCGCTTCATCGAATTTGCTTTGCAGGCCAAGCACCAATGCCAGGTTCTGTCGGACGCGGCGCGTATTGTGTCCACGGGCAACGGCCGTCTTCAACAGTTTCTCAGCTTCACCTGCCTTGCCGTCCAACGCGTAGGACAAGGCAAGATTGTTGTAAACGGAAGTCGCGCCTGGTTGCTGGCGCAGGGCGGCATGGTAATAAGACTGGGCTTTTTTATGGTCGCCTTGCTTGGCGTTTACGGTTCCGAGGGCAGAGAGAACCCGCCAGTCTGTAGCGCCCTTACTGCGCATGGCTTGATTGAGAAGCTGTTCGGCCATCTGGATTTTGCCGAGATCGAGGGCCGCGCGTCCGTACTCGGACGCAAGCTTGCCGTGTCCCGGATTGAGCTGATAGGTGCGCGCCAGGGCCTCCATGGCCTTGTCCTTGGCACCCAGTGCCTTCAGGTTGCGCGAATAGTTGATCGCCGCGGCCGGATCGGAAGGATTTTTCTGATGCTTACGCGCCCAATGCGTTGTGGCGATGTGCAAGGGATGATTGGGCTTCAACGCCGGACGCTGAGCCTGTTTTGAATAATTGATTGAGGCAACACCTTTGCTCGGCGTGCCTTTCTTGCTGGTTTTTGTGCAGCCGGCGGCAACACAAAGAATTGCCGCGCTCGTCATTAGCTTCCAAGCAAGCCGGCGGCGCGCGGAATCATCCGCTCCCTCCCACTTGACCATTTTGCCGTCCTCGCAGTTACAGGTCCGTCTCGTGTCGCGTTGACGTAATAATCCGGGACAGTGGTCAAGAAAGGATTAACCATATTGACAACAGACCAGCTTTGTTGTGGTCGCAAATTTAGCAAATAGTGAAATTTTCCGAGGCTTCCGAAAGGCGAATCCAGTCAATATGCTTGGCCGCGTTCGTCCATTTGGGATCGTCCTGCTTCGCTCCATTCGGCGAACGGCTCGAGAGAAAGTATCGTTTCGCAATAGGCTTCGGCAGCTCCGTCATCTCCGTGAGCGGCAAGGTCCACTCCATAGGTGCGGAACCGTGTTGCTACCGGTGCGTACATAGCGTCCGCGGCTGAAAAGCCACCAAACAGAAACGGCCCACCATTTCCATATTGCTCCTGACACATGCGCCACAGATCGACAATCCGACGCGTGTCCCAGCCAACGCCCTTGCTTATCTCGACAACCGGCTTTGTGCCCGAGATGTCCATCGGCATCTCGCCTCGCAAATTCTCAAAACCTGAGTGCATTTCCGCAGCAACCGCGCGAGCGAGGGCTCGTGCCTTGGTTTCTGTGGGCCAGATGGCAAGGCCGGAATGCTGCTCCGCCAGATACTCGGTGATGGCCAATGAGTCCCAGATTACGAGTTCACCGACCTTCAGTGCAGGCACCTTGCCTGTCGGGGAATGCTCAAGAACCCGCTTGCGCGCGCCCGGGTTGTAAATATCGACATTGATCTCTTCAAAAGGAATATCGAACATTCGCATCAACAACCACGGTCTCAGGCTCCAGGATGAATAATTCTTGTTGCCGAGAACAAGCTGATACGCAGGATTGGACACCAGATGCGCCTCCCATTGTCATTGTCGCTGCTCCTTGTCATACAGACGCGACAGTGAGGAACAAAGGAGCGGCGCTTTACGCGCTGGGACTATAAGGCGCATGCAATCATGAACAAGTCAGAATCAGTGAAGCTGCCGGCATGTTTCGTAAGACCGGGTGGCCGGGTGAGGAGCAAGCCGGTCTTGAGCGTTGCAGGTGAGAACTTCAAGGACGATCTGAAACGCTTGCCCTCGTTCCAGCGCAATTGGATTGAAAGCGCCGGCTGGAAAGCTGAGGCAGGCAGTGTGCTGCTTCTGCCTGAATCGGATGGTGGAATCGCGGGCGCCGTTCTCGGGCTTGGCAAAGAAGCAGACCCTGCACGACGTGCCATGCTCGCAGGCGCTTTGCCGCGCGCGCTTCCCACGGGCAGCTACCATTTTGAACACTCATCAGACGATGTCTTTCTGACAACGCTGGCATGGGCCATGGGCGGCTATCGCTTCACCCGCTACAAGTCGGAAAACGCGGTAGAGCCGCGCCGTCTCGTCCTGCCAAAGGGAATTGATGAGAAACGACTCATATTGACATCTGAGGCAGTGGTGGCGGGGCGAGATCTTATCAATACCCCAGCCAACGATCTTGGTCCTGCAGAGCTGGAACAGGCAGTGCGCAAACTGGCGCGCACCCATGGCGCGAAAGTCAAGGTTGTAACGGGTGAGGCGCTGCTGAAACAGAATTTCCCACTCATCCATGCCGTTGGACGAGCCAGCGACCGGGTGCCACGGTTGATTGAATTCACATGGGGTTCACCGCGTGCCCCCAAGGTAACGCTGGTGGGCAAGGGCATCACCTATGACACCGGTGGACTGAGTATCAAGCCGACCCCGTCTATGGTGCTCATGAAAAAAGATATGGGTGGCGCAGCTGCAGTACTCACGCTTGCTTCCATGATCATGGGCGCAAAGCTCAAGGTTCGGTTGCGGGTGCTCATTCCAGCGGCAGATAATGCCATTTCCGGCAATGCTTTCCGGCCGGGCGATGTTCTGGCAAGCCGCAAGGGCCTCTCCGTTGAGATTGGCAATACGGACGCGGAAGGGCGGCTTGTGCTGGCTGATGCGCTGGCGCTGGCAGATGAGCAAAAACCGGACGTGCTCCTCACAATGGCGACGTTGACGGGTGCGGCTCGCGTGGCGCTCGGACCTGACCTGCCAGCCTTCTATTCTACAGACGACGCGTTCGCGGACGAACTGCTTGCCAAGGCTGGCGAGATAGATGATCCGCTATGGCGTATGCCATTCTGGGAGCCCTACGATGCGCGACTCAGCACGAAGACGGGCGATGTGAATCATATTTCAGACGGGCATTTCGCGGGGTCGATTACGGCAGCGATGTTCCTGAAACGCTTCGTCTCGAATGCAGGTGTCTATGCGCATTTCGATATTTACGGCTGGGCGCCGCGCACAAGAGGCGCACGCCTTGAGGGTGGCGAGCCACAAGGTGCGAGGGCGTTGTTTAATGCATTCTGCAGTAAATTTGGCCAATGAGTAGTGAGTTCCCTGACAGGCGCACCAATGCATATCGCGACGACCTCGCCGCGGACTATTTGCAGGGAAAGGTGAGCGCAGCAACTTTTGTAAAAGGGGAAAAGCGACAGGTTGTGTCCGGCGATGTCCAGCTTCGACAAGAACCGCGCCACGATGCGGCACTCGATACCGAACTCCTCCACGGTGACCTGGTGACGGTCTATGATGAAAACGAGGGTTGGGCCTGGGTGCAAGCGGATAGGGACTCCTACGTCGGCTATCTCTCGGCAAATGCACTCGTCAGTTCGGTCACACCACCCACGCATCGTGTAAGGGCGCTCAGAACCCATCTGTATCCTGTACCCGATTTCAAAGCACCGCCTCTTGATTTGCTAAGCATGAATTCACGCGTGGCGGTGGACAGTTCTGATGATCATTTCGCGCGGCTTGTGGACGGACGGTTTGCAGTAGCCGGGCATCTCGCGCAACTGGACGTCTATGAAACGGATTTCGTCGACGTGGCAGCTCAATTTCTCGGCACCCCTTACCTTTGGGGCGGGCGTACAAGTATCGGGATTGATTGTTCTGCGCTGATCCAGCTCGCCCTGCAGGCCACGGGGGTGGACTGCCCGCGCGACACGGACATGCAGGAGGCTGCACTGGGCAATGCGCTCGCAGACCCGCGCGACCATAGTGCGTTTACACATGGCGATCTTGTCTTCTGGAGAGGGCACATGGGCGTCATGCTGGATCGAACCAATCTGCTCCATGCGAATGTGCACCACATGGCCGTCGCAAATGAACCGGTGGCGAAGGTTATTGAGCGCTTCGAAGAGACGCATGGGCCGGTTACTTCGGTCCGGCGATTGGACCGAGGAAGGTAGGTCAATGATTGCGCGTAAGAAATCCTCGACCGCTGTGCCGGATGTCTCGGAGTCCAATGCCCGATATCAGCAATGGGTTTCACGAGCCTACGCCTTTGCCGGAGGATGCCTGTTCTTGCTGGCAATTGCAGAGGTGTTCAGTTTTGCGACGCCACTTGTGCGCACACTTCTGATGCTCGGCATTGGGGCGGCCGGGACAGCAGCCTGGGTTATGCAAGCAAAACGTCAGTGCGCGAAGTGCAACAAGCTGTACGGCTATCATTTCCGCATTGTGAATGCGAATGTCTGTCACCATTGCGGTACGGAGTATCCAAAATGGCGTCCGGGCCTCGAGGAAACCGACGCGGAATCAAAATAACCATTCAAGCAGGGATAGTTGCATGACAGCCTATATCGACGCGCCAACGCTCAAACGCTGGATTTCAGATCCTCAGGAACTTGCCCTTCTCGACGTGCGCGAACTTGGGCAATACGGCGCGCGGCACCTGTTCTTTGTGATCCCGCTCCCATACAGCCGGTTCGAAATCGGTCTTCCCGCTCTTGTTCCAAACAAGAATGTGACCATGGTCCTTTGTGACAATGGCGACGGTGTTGGCGAACGCGCCGCCGCTCGCGCGGAAAGCGCCGGGTACGAGAACGTACATGTCCTGGAGGGAGGAGTGGATGCCTGGGAGACCGCCGGGTTCACGCTGTATGAAGGCGTCAACGTGCCGAGCAAAACTTTCGGTGAGCTGGTTGAGCATGAGCTCGATACGCCAAGAATAACCGCAACCGACCTTCAAGCGATGAAAGACGCTGGCGAAAACTTCGTGATCGTCGATGGTCGGCCTTTTTCGGAATATGAGCGGATGAACATTCCAGGTGGCATTTGCTGCCCCAACGGTGAGCTAGCCTTACGCATTTCTGACATTGCCGGCGATCCGGAAACGCAGATCGTCGTCAACTGCGCGGGCCGTACCCGCTCTATCATCGGTGCGCAAACGCTCATCGATATGGGCGTGCCGAACAAAGTCGTGGCGCTTGAGAACGGTACTCAGGGCTGGTTCCTCGCCGGGTTTGAGTTGGAGGAAGGAGCGTCTCGTCGTCATTCCGAAACGGCTGAGAAGGCGGATTTGGGTGGACTTCAGGAGCGCGCCCAGTCTCTGGCTGAGGCCCGCGGCGCATCGTTCATTTCTT
>DEIT01000251.1:11929-15610 GCA_002352635.1 Hyphomicrobiaceae bacterium UBA2767
GCGCGGGGGGCGCATTGTAGTAGTTGACCGGGAAAGCGTTCGCGCCTGTGTCGTGGCAAGCTGGCTGCAGCAGCTCGGCCACAAGGCATTCGTGCTGGAAGGCGGTATTGCCGCGCTCGATAGTGTGGAACTGCCACCGTTGTTGCAGCCACGAATTGCGCCCGGTCTGAACGCCATAGCGCCAGAGTCACTTGCGAATGCCCTTGAGCGTGAGGCGACCCAAGTCATTGATGTGCGCTCAAGCATGGCTTTTCGAGATGGTCATATTGAAGGCGCGGATTGGTCGATCCGGCCGAAGCTTCCATTGGCCTCGACGGACACGGCTAAAACGGTGACTCTGGTTGCGGAAAATCTCCTTGTCGCGGAGCTGGCAGCAGACGAAATAACCGCAACTGGCGCACAGGTTGCCGGTCTGCTTGGCGGCGATCCAGACGACTGGCGTGCGGCGGGCCTGAATATTGTGGCGACGCCGGACCAACCACCCAGTGAAGACTGTATCGACCACCTCTTCTTTACAGCCGAACGCCACAAGGGCAATGTCGAAGATGCGCGCAGATACCTCGCATGGGAGACCGCCCTCGTAGGGCAGCTCGACGATCAGGAGCGAGGCGTATTCAGAATTAGCCCCGCTCCGTAGGATTATTTCGCCGCGATGTTGGAGCGCTCGACATCATCGAGGTTAGCTCCCTCAATGCGCAGAAGCTTTGTTGGTTCATCCCGTTTGGGAGAATGCACTGCGCCAATGTCATAGAAGTAGGCGTCGCCCGGCTCCAGCGTGTAGGTGCGTTCAGGCTCGACGAGGTGCGGTTTTTCTCCATTGCCCTTCTCGACAATGCGCCAGTCAGTCATTTCGGTGCTGCCGGCAGCTTGACCGTAGATCGCCCAGCTTGAGCCGTGATCATGCGGTTCGCCATGGGCGGGCTTATCATAGACGTGCGCGCAAATGCAAAAACCCAGATCAGGGTCCTCGTAGAGCACCTCCCGTGGGTCATCATCCGGTGCGCGTGCTGGCATGTGTGTGGTTACAAACGCGTCGTCCTTGAGCGCTCTTGAAACGTGCTGGCATATGGCCTTTTGGCCATCAGTGTCTGGGTTGGCGTTCAGTGTTTCGCGAATATCCGAAGCAAGTTCCTCAAGCGTGTAAGACATGGCTAAATTCCGTTTCTACTGACGTATGCGCCCCACCACGGGGCAATCCGGTCACAATGCTATCCAACTCGAATGCAAGGGTCGAGTGGCGTTTCGCCGCGACAGATATTTCCCATATGGAAAATCGCTGGCAGACAAAACCCGTGGCTGCGGCTTAGACTGCAACCAGAGTGAGAATATGAAACGGTCGAGCCCCATATCACCCATTGTCGCAGCTCTGGCATTGCTATGCCTGGTCTTCACTGCAATCCATGCACGCGCGGCCAGCCCCAGCGATACCGCACGTATCCTTGCCGGGCTGCAGCCTTCACCGGGGTCGCCACTTGCCAGAATCGCGGCAACTCCCGAGTGGCGGCGCCACGCGGCTGAAATGAGTGCTGCCTGGAATACGTTTGAACGAAGCCAATTGACACGCATCCGGGTGTGGGCTGCGGCAAAATTACCCGGACCGTATCCTGCCATGTTTTACATGTTCGGCGGGCCGGACTTTGTACACGCGGACGCCTTCTTTCCTCATGCGCGCACCTATGTGCAGGCGGGCCTTGAGCCGGTGGGTTCGGTGCCGGATTTGTCGCGGCTTCCTCCTCAGCAGCTGGCTGCATCACTTGCCGCGTTGCGCCAGTCGCTCAACAATTTTCTGACGTACGGATACTTCATCACCAAGGAAATGGGAGCGCAGTTCAGGTTCGGAGCGTTTTCGGGCACTTTGCCTGTGCTCTATGCGTTCCTCGCGCGCACCGGAAAACGGATCCACAAGGTGGAATATGTTTCCCTTGCCGGAAGCGGCAATGTCGTTGCGGTCAAAGGCAAGCGCAAACCGACAGGTGTCAAGATTACCTTTTCGGGATCTGATGGCTCTCAGAGAACGCTCTACTATCTCAGAACCAATCTCGAAAATTCCGGTGTTGCGAAGAGCGGGTTTCTGAAATTCTGCGCGCGCCTTGGAACCGGCGGATCGCTGTTGAAGAGTGCCTCATATCTGATGCATGTCGGTGGGTTTTCGAAAGTTCGCGATTTCGTTCTGCGCCACTCGGCCGTCATTGTTCAGGATGATTCCGGCATTCCGCTCAAATACCTGTCCAACGGCAAATGGCGTTTGTATCCGTTCGGTCAGTACATACCGCCGATCGATGTCTTCAAGCGTCACGTCCAGCCGGACATGGCGCAGCTGTTTGCCCGCGCCCAACGTGTCAACTTCGGCATCGGCTATCGCTCGCACCCGACGCGCACGACGATCCTGGTGGCTACACGTGCCGCCCCCGCTCCTCGTCAATAACCCTGTTTCAGGTCGACAACATTCTGAAGTGGCTCTCCACCTTCATGACGGGCGATCTGTTCGGAGAAATAGCGGCACACAGCGCGATCATCGGAAATGGATGCGTTGTGAGGCGTGATGACAACTCTGGGGTGAGACCACAGCGGGCTTGAAGCAGGAAGAGGCTCTTCCTCAAACACATCGAGCGATGCTTCCCACAATGACCCGTCCTCAAGGGCCTCAAGGATGTCCGCCTCCACCTGCACGCGCCCGCGCCCGGCATTGATCAGCACGGGACCTGGCAGCGGACCGTCCTGGGCAAGCGATGAAATCAACTCAGCGTTCAGAAACCCTTCCGTTTCTGGTGTATGCGGCAACAAGCAGACGAGAATGTCGGTGCGGGCGAGAAAAGGTTTGAGCCCGTCACCGCCGGAAAAACACTCAACGCCATCTATTTTCTTTTGGGACCGGCTCCATCCGGCGACCTGATAGCCAAGCATTTTGAGCTTTTCAACCGCATCGAGACCAAGCACGCCCAGTCCCATGACACCGACCCTGACTTCATTGGCGCCTGGTTGCTGCGACCAATCCTTCCAGGTTTTTTCCCGCTGCAGCTCGGCATAATCGAGCATGCGGCGTTGGTGCAGGAGAACATGCAGGCACACATACTCCGTCATACGCATGGTCAGATTCGGGTCTACGAAGCGGACGAGGGGGAGATCTGGAAGGTCGGGATCGCTCAAGACGTGGTCAACGCCGGCACCGATGGAAAATATCACTTCGAGGTTCGGTAGCGTTGCGAGCACTCCATGTTTGGGTTTCCAAACCAGCGCATAGCGGATTTCCGCCAAATTGCCAGTCTCTGGCCAAACGCGGACATCGAGATTGGGATCGAGTTTGATCAGTCCCTTGGCGAAACAATCAGCTCTGATCTTACGGGTTGCGATGAGAAGAGCCATTGCGAACTCAGTTTGAAACCGCATCGAGATGTGTGGCCTGCAGCTCGAATGCCGCCGCCATCAGCGCCTTGGTGTAGGCCGTCTTGGGTGCGCTAAATATTTGTTTCGCGGTGCCTTCTTCCTCAACCTTGCCGTGTCGCATGACGATTACATCGTTTGCAAGCGCGCGCACCACCCGCAGATCATGGGATATGAAGAGATAAGCCAATTTGTGGCGGTCCTGCAGTTCGCGCAGCAAGTCCACAATCTGCGCCTGCACCGACACGTCTAGGGCCGAGGTTGGTTCGTCCAGCATCACGAATTTCGGTTCCAGTACCA
>DEIT01000251.1:15673-24422 GCA_002352635.1 Hyphomicrobiaceae bacterium UBA2767
AGCGATCCGTAGGGATCCTGGAATACGACCTGCATGGAGCGCCTCAGTGGCTGCATCTGCTTTGAATCGAAACTGTCGATGCGGTTGCCAACGTAAGCGATCGGACCTTCGCTAGAGATAAGGCGTAGCAGTGCGAGGCCGAGCGTGGTTTTTCCCGATCCGGATTCACCCACAACGCCGAGCGTCTGTCCTTCCTGCAGCTTCAACGAAAGTCCGTCGACGGCCTTGATGTAGCCAACTGTGCGCCTAAGGAAACCGCGCCTGATCGGGAACCAGACCTTCAAATCATCAGACTCGATTACGACCGACGCGCGAGGATTATCCTTTGGCGGGTTACCCTTGGGCTCGGCCGCGAGCAGATGCTTGGTGTATGGATGCTTCGGTGCGTCGAAGACCTTGGCGGTTTCGCCCTGCTCGACGATCTCGCCATTGTTCATGACGTTTACACGGCTTGCCATTTTGCGCACGACGCCAAGATCATGAGTAATGAGCAGGATTGCCATGTTGAGCTCTTTTTGCAGTTCCTGCAGCAATTCGAGGATCTGCGCCTGAATGGTCACGTCGAGCGCGGTGGTTGGTTCGTCCGCGATCAACAAGTCAGGCTCGTTGGCAAGCGCCATGGCGATCATCACGCGCTGGCGCTGGCCGCCGGAGAGCTGGTGCGGATAGGTCCCAAGGCGTTTCTCCGGTTCCTCGATCCCCACCTTGTTCAATAGCTCCAAGACCCTTGTCCGCGCTGCCGTATCGGACAGGCCGCGATGAAGCTTGAGAATTTCGCCGACCTGTTGCTCGATTGTGTGCAGTGGGTTGAGCGACGTCATCGGCTCCTGGAAAATCATGGATATGTCGTTGCCGCGAATAGCGCGCAGCGATTTTCCTTCACAATGCAGGAGGTCCTCTCCTTTGAAGGTAATTTTGCCGGAAGGGTGCGACGCCGCGGGGTAGGGCAGTAACCTCATAACGGACAAGGCCGAGACCGTCTTGCCTGAACCGGACTCGCCCACAAGGGCAACCGTCTCACCGGGCATAATGTCAAAGGAGGCGTGTCTTACGGCGTGGGTCGTGGTTCCGGCAGAGCTGAAATCTATTGAAAGGCCTTCTACCGTCAGCAGCGCGTCCTTGTTCAGTTTCGTCTTGGCGACACGGTCAGCGGATGCGCGCGTCGTCTTGCTCGCGCCGATCTGGGCGGCTTCCGTAATCTCCGCCGGCTCGGGATCGACAAAGGTCTTGCGCGGGTCAAGCGCGTCGCGCACCGCTTCACCGATGAAGATCAGCAGGCTCAGCATAATGGCGATAACACAAAAGGCCGTGATGCCGAGCCATGGCGCCTGCAGATTGGCCTTGCCCTGTGCCAGCATTTCTCCGAGTGAAGGTGAACCCGGCGGCAGGCCGAAGCCCAGGAAATCAAGCGACGTTAAGGTCGTGATGGAGCCGTTAAGAATGAACGGCATGAATGTCAGGGTTGCAACCATTGCATTGGGCAGCAGGTGCTTGAACATGATCTTGGCGTTGGAAAGGCCAAGGGCACGCGCCGCGCGGATATATTCCAGATTGCGGCCGCGCAAAAATTCCGCCCGTACCACGCCGACAAGCGCCACCCACGAGAACAGGAGCAGGATACCGAGAAGAATCCAGAAATTCGGTTCGATGACGGCTGCAATGATGATCAGAAGATAGAGCGACGGGATCGAGGTCCATATCTCGATAAAGCGCTGGAAAATCAAATCGACCCAACCGCCGAAATACCCCTGTATCGCACCGGCGGATACGCCGACGATCGATGAGATGATGGTCAGCACAAGTCCGAACAGGACAGACAAACGGAAGCCGTAAATCACGCGCGCCACGACATCTCGACCCTGATCATCGGTGCCGAGCCAGTTCTCTCCAGAGGGCGGCGCGGGAGCGGGTACCGGCAGCTTCAGATTGATCGTGTTGTAGGAATAGCGGATCGGCGGCCAATAGATGGAGCCGCCCTTTTCCTTGATGAGATCCTGTACGAACGGATCGCGGTAATCGGCTTCGGTTTCAAACTCACCGCCAAAGGTCGTCTCCGGATAGGCTTTGAGAACCGGTGAATAAATTCCGCCCTCGTAGGTGACGAGGTAAGGTTTGTCGTTGGCGATGAATTCAGCAAACAGGCTGACGAAGAACAGGATAAGGAAAAGCCACAGGCTCCAGAAACCACGCCTGTTGGCCTTGAAGTTGTCCCAGCGTCGCGCATTGATCGGCGTGACGGTGAACAGTTTGCGCCATGGCGGCATGGTTTCGCCCGGCAACGGTTCAACCGTCTCGTAACGCTGCTTCTCGAGCCTTTCATCGAGCTTTGCGTCCATCTTCCAGCCTCAAACCTCGCGTGTCTCGAAATCGATGCGCGGATCGACCCATGTATAGGTGAGGTCAGAAATGAGATTGATGAACAGGCCAAGCAGGGAAAAGATGTAGAGATTGGCGAACACAACTGGATAGTCGCGATTGACGATTGATTCAAATGATAGGAGCCCAAGGCCATCGAGTGAGAAAATCGTTTCGATCAACAGCGAACCAGCGAAGAAAGCGCTGATAAAGGCACCAGGAAATCCGGCGATGATAATCAGCATGGCGTTGCGGAACACGTGTCCGTAAAGCACCTGGCGTTCGGTCAGCCCTTTGGCCCGAGCAGTCATCACATACTGTTTCTTGATCTCGTCGAGGAACGAGTTTTTGGTGAGAAACGTGGTGGTGGCAAAAGCGCTCAGCGCCATGGCGATAAGCGGAAGCGTCAGGTGCCAAAAATAGTCGAGGATTTTTTCGTGCCACGGCAACTGGGCGAAGTTCTCAGACGTCAATCCGCGCAGGGGGAACCAGTCGAGAAATGTGCCGCCGGCAAACAGTACGATGAGCAGCACCGCGAACAGGAAACCCGGGATCGCGTAGCCTATGACGATGACGCCGCTGGTCCACACATCGAAGCGTTCGCCGTCGGACATCGCCTTGCGGATGCCCAAGGGTATGGAGATGCCATAGGAGATCAGTGTCATCCACAGGCCAAGCGAGATCGAGACCGGCATCTTCTCGATAATGAGTTCAATCACGCTGACGTCGCGGAAATAGCTCTCGCCGAAGTCGAAGCGAGCATAATTCGAAAGCATCAAAAGGAAGCGTTCATGCGCTGGCTTGTCGAAGCCGAACTGCTTCTCCAGGCTCTTTATGAACTCAGGATCGAGCCCCTGGGCACCGCGATATTTCGACGAAACGGACGCGTCTCCGGTGGCGGTATTTGACTGCGCTTGAGACCCCGCGCTGAAGTCTCCGCTTTGGGTTCCGCCAATGCGCGCGGTTGCTGCGACATCGGTGCCGGTCAGCTGTGCGATAACGCGCTCGACCGGCCCACCCGGCGCGAACTGAATGACCGTGAAACTCACGATCATCACGCCCAGCATCGTAGGGATGATCAGAAGCAGCCTGCGGAGAATATATGCGGTCATGACCCTCGAGCGGCGGCGTCAGTTGTTGGCGCGCAGTTTGGCAGCTTTCGCTTCGTCATACCACCAGGTTTCTATGACAC
Source organism: Hyphomicrobiaceae bacterium UBA2767 (assembly GCA_002352635.1). Taxonomy (GTDB): domain Bacteria; phylum Pseudomonadota; class Alphaproteobacteria; order Rhizobiales; family Methyloligellaceae; genus UBA2767. The sequence continues at coordinate 19,221 of DEIT01000251.1, forward strand.
CGCGACCGTATTTGGACTTGGTCTTCGGTCGCGAAAACTTGTCCCAATGAGCGATATTGTGTGCGGCCTTGTACCAGTGCGGCACCCAGTAGTGGCGCGCGCGAAGAACCCGGTCTATGGCCCGGGCGGCCGTCACGAGTTCAGCGCGGGATTTCGCGGCAACAGCCTTTTCTATCAACGCATCGATGACAGGATCCTTGATGCCAGCGAGGTTTTGGCTGCCGGACGTGTTCGCCGATTGTGTTCCCCAGTAGTTGCGCAATTCGACACCGGGCGTGACGCTCATGACGAAGCGCTGGGTGGTGACATCGAAGTCAAATTTCTTGACCCGTTCCTGATATTGGGACGGGTCAACGAGACGGATGCGGGCGTCGACGCCCAGGATTTTCAGATTCTTGACGAAGGGTGCGATGATCCGCTCGAAGGTTGGGGAAAAGATCAGAAATTCGACGTCGAGCGGCTCGCCCTTTGCGTTCACGCGCTTCCCGTCTTTTACCGTCCAGCCAGCCTCCTTGAGGAGCTTGGAGGCTGTGCGAAGAAGTTTCCTGTCCTGGCCCGAACCATTGGAAACGGGCGAGGAGTAAGGCTCTTCGAATACTGCCTTTGGAAGTTTGTCCCGGTGGGGTTCCAGCAGCGCCAACTCCTCTTTGCCGGGAAGACCCGTCGCTTTCATATCCGAGTTTTCGAAGAAGCTGTTGGTGCGTTTATAGAGCCCGTAGAACTGGTTCTTGTTGGTCCATTCGAAATCGAAGGCAAGGTCGAGCGCCTTGCGCACACGCGGATCTGCGAATTTCTCACGCCGGGTGTTGATGAAAAACCCTTGCGCGCCGGAGGGGCGCTCATCAGGCAGCGTCAGGCGGATAAGCCGCCCGTCGCGGACCTGCGACACATCATATTCGGTTGCCCAGGTCTTGGACGTGAATTCTTCGCGCAGATCATATATGCCTGCTTTCAGGGCTTCGAACTCTGCCGTGCGGTCGCGGAAATATTCATAGCGCAACTCATCGAAGTTGAAGCGGCCCCGGTTCACGGGGAGATCCTTGGCCCAGTAGTCGTCGCGCTTGGCATAGATGATGTAGCGGCCCTGTTTGAAATCTCCCACCTTGTAGGGCCCCGATCCGAGCGGCGGCTTCAAGGTTGTCTTGGAAAAATCATGTGTGTCGTAATAGGCTTTTGAGAAGATCGGCAGTCCCGCCACAATGGTCGGCAGATCACGAATTTGATCGCCCTTGAACTGGTACCGCACGGTCTGAGGATCGATCGCTTCCGCCTTTTCAACATCCCGCAAACGCAGGGCATAGAAGGGATGCCCTTTCTCCTTCAGCAGCGTGAATGAGTTGGCGACATCTTCGGCCGTTACCGGCGAACCATCGGCGAATTTGGCTTCAGGTCGCAGATGAAAAGTGACCGACTTTTTGTCATCGGCGACTTCCGCGGACTGGGCCACGAGCCCATACATAGAACGCGGCTCGTCCAGAGCCGGCGTCATCAGGCTGTCGAACAAGTAGGTCAACCCTTGCGCCGGGTCACCCTTGAGGATGAAGCCGTTCAAGGTATTGAAGGTAATCAGCCCTGCCGTGCCAATCATCGAAAGCCGACTACCTTTGGGCGCGTCCGGATTGACGTAATCAAAATGTTTGAAGTCCGCCGGGTATTTCAGATCACCGAAGATCGACAGGCCATGGCGGCGTTCACCGGCGTATGTGCTGCTTGCCAGGACAAGGCAGACCCCCAGCGTAAGCATGACACATGCTGCACCGCGCAGCGCTCGCTCCATCACCTGAGACCCGGCTGCCATCACGGTCACTTGGCCGATGCCAGCTTGGCTGCCGAAACCTGATCCCACCACCATACGGTTGGGAACCCGACGGAGAGCGGAGGCAATTGATTGGGATGGCCAAACCGATCCCAATGCGCAACGCGCGAGTTAGGTGCAAACCATTGCGGCACGACATAGTTGTTCCACAGCAGGACACGGTCGAGGGCGCGTGTTGCCGCGACCAGGTCAGCTCGATCCTTGGCAAATATGATTTTGTCGATCAGCGTGTCGACGGCCGGGTTTTTGATGCCGATGAGATTGCGGCTGCCATCTTTGTCCGCGGCAGCCGAGCCCCAGAAATCGCGCTGTTCATTGCCCGGCGATTGCGACTGACCGAAGTTTCCGACAACAATATCGAAATCAAACGTATCAAGCCGCCGGCGGTATTGCGGCACATCGACCACACGCAGGGAGGTCTTGATGCCAAGGCGCTCCAAGTTGCGCATATAGGGCTGGACGATACGCTCGAACTGCGGTGAAACGAGCAGGAATGAAGCGCTCATTTGCCCGCCTGTTTTCTTGTTCACAAGCTTGCGGTCCTTGACCACCCAGCCGGCCTCATTGAAGAGTTTTGTCGCCGTGCGGAAGTTGTGGCGCATCCTGCCCGAACCGTCGGTTTTCGGGTTTGTGTAAGGTTTGGTGAAGACCTCGGGTGGAATTTGATCTTTCACCTCATTGAGGATTTCAAGTTCGCGCCCCTCCGGTAGTCCCGAAGAGGCGAGTTCGGTATTCTGGAAATAGCTCGAGACCCGCTTGTATTGGTCGTAGAACAGGTTCTTGTTGGCCCATTCGAAATCAAACGCGAGGTTAAAGGCGCGGCGTACGCGCGGATCCTTGAAGTTGTCGTTGCGCGTGTTCAGGACAAATGCCTGCATGGGCTGCCCGCGCTTGAGTTCGACAAGTTCGCGCTTGATCCATTTGTTCCTGGCAGCTGGAAAATCGTATCCGGTGGCCCAGTTCTTTGAGCTGGTCTCCTGATAGTAGTCCAGCTTGTCGGCCTTGAAGGCCTCGAATGCGACGGTTGAGTCGCGGAAATACTCATAGCGGATGCTGTCGAAATTATCCTGCCCCAGCTTAACCGGCAGCTTGGACGCCCAGTAGTCTTTGACCCGTTCCAGGGTTATGGAACGCCCAGCGTTCACTTCTTTTATTCGATAGGGACCCGAACCCAGCGGCGGTTCCAGCGTCGTCTTGGAAATATCGCGCGTGTTTCCGTTCGCATCTTTGCCCGTCCAATAGTGTTTGGGGAGGATGGTGAGTTCACCGACAATCATCGGCAACTCGCGATTGTCCTTTACATCGAAATGAAACGTGACCTCCCGGTCTCCGGTCTTCTCCAATTTCACGACATTCTTGTAATATTGCGCGTAGAAAGGGTGTCCTGCTTTCAGCGTGCCCATTGAAAAGATTACGTCTTCCGGTGTTACCGGCTTGCCGTCGTGCCAGCGTGCTTCATCCCGCAATTTGTAGGTTGCGGAGCTGAAATCGTCGGGGAATGTGACCCACTCGGCGAGCGAGCCGTAAACCGTGGATGGTTCCTCAAGACTTGTTTCCATCAACTGGTCGTAGATAAGACCAATCCCGGCCGCAGAATCTCCTTTCAAAATGAAAGGGTTAAGGCTGTTAAAGGTGCCGGTCGCGTGCAACCGTACCGCACCTGCTTTTGGGGCATTCGGATTGACATAATCGAAGTGCTTGAAGTCAGCGGGATATTTGGGCGTGCCTATCAGTGACAGCGCATGATGGCGTGTCTGCTCGGCCTTCAGGGATGTCGCCAGGGCCGAAATCGTCAAAAAAGCAATGAATGCGAGAAGGACACGGGGAATACGCAAAGCCATATCTGTCTGCCCCAGCTTGATGAATTCAGTTGCAACAGCTTGGTGCCCTAAACAGGGCTGAAACTCAACATGGCCTCAGCGCGTCTCTGCGCCAAATTAAATAATCGTTAGAACGGCCGCCGGATTACGGCTTTGGCAATGGCGCCGGGCTACTCGATAATGTGCGCAGGAACAATAGCAAATCCGCTCGCGCCGCCGCATCGCTGAGCCCTGGGAAGGGCATGCGCGTGCCGGGTACGCATTTCGTCGGTTTCGTGACAAGACAGTCAAGCAGCTCGAATGTCCAGTTGCCCTCTTTGGTTGCAAAGGCTTCGGAGTATTCGAAGCCCTCCCTTGAGCCGATATCACGTCCGACGACCCCGTAGAGGTTCGGGCCGATCTTGTTTTTCCCACCCTCGTCAAAAGTATGGCAGATGGCGCATTTCTTTGAGACGTCCGCACCGCGCCCGGCATCCGCACCAGCGAGGCGCGAGGCGAGCGACTCTGTACCGCTGGCAACTGCCGGGGGTTTCCCTTCCGCGGCTGCCATTTTGTCTAGTGCTTTTTTTCGGGCGCTGTTGCCTCCTTGGCTGCAGGTTCTGGTGCCTTTTCAGGAGCCGCTGCTTCCTTGGCTTTGGCTTCCGGCAGAGGCGGCGGACTATCATTCTGCCCGCGCATGTACAGAATGAGATCGGCGCGTTGTTTGGTGTTCTTCACACCCGCAAAAGCCATCTTCGTGCCTTTGATGAACCCTTTGGGATTGGTGATGAACTCATTGAGTTCGTCATAACCCCAGCTGCCGCCTTTCCCCTTCAGCGCGCCTGAATAGGCAAAGCCGTCAATCGTGCCGAGGTCGCGGCCCATTACGCCGTACAGATTTGGACCAATCTTGTTGGCCCCGCCCTTGTCGAACGTATGGCAGGCTGCGCATTTCTTCGCGACTCTCTCGCCCTTACCCGCATCCGCTTCAGCGAGAAGAACCGCCAGTGGCACCTCTTCCTTGGCTTCGCCGGCTTTTCCACCGGATTCCGCTTCGACGATTTCGACCTCATAACCTGGCTTCTCGGGCTTGTGTACCTTGAAGATAAGATTAGTCGCTGTCTTGGCTCCAAACAGGATCAGCAGCGCAAAAAGCACTGCTCCGGCAATCTTGTTGAGTTCAAATGCATCCATGAGGGGCCGCTCCCTGAATTTTGTCGATTCGACGCTGTGCCGCAATTTGGCGCCGAATATAGAGTTTTAGCGCGCTGTTGCAACTCGCACGTTACACCGATATTTCGTTAGCACCGTTTCTCGTATTTCTGAATGGATGGAGGCCATGCCTCAGACACTGATTGTGATCCCGGCGCGTATGCAGGCAACCCGTCTGCCAGGTAAGCCGCTTGAAGATATCTGCGGCGCACCGATGATCGTGCATGTATGGCGCCGGGCTTTTGAATCCGGGCTGGGACGCGTTGTTGTGGCAACGGACGCGGAAGAAATTCGCGACGCCGTAGAGCAAGCGGGCGGAGAAGCTGTCATGACACGGGCGGATCATGGGAGCGGAACAGATCGTGTCCACGAGGC
>DEIT01000090.1 GCA_002352635.1 Hyphomicrobiaceae bacterium UBA2767
CACCGGTTGTCCCACATGACGATGTCATGGGGCCTCCACTTGTGCGCATAGACAAATTCCGGCCTTACCGAGTGCGCGTATAACTTCTGCAATAGGGCGTCGCTTTCATCTTTGTCCAGCCCTTCGACAGCAACCGTGAAGCCCTCGTTTACAAACAACGCCTTGCGGCCTGAATCCGGGTGCGCCAGTGCCACCGGATGCCTCACGTCAACCCATTCGGCGAGTTGCTCTTGCGTCGGTTCAGGGCGTTTGTCACCTTTGGCCATCATCATGTAGCGATGTTTGTAGTTGTGGATCGCCATGCGCTCGTCAATGAGCGCCTTGGTCTCATCATCGAGCGTCTCATAGGCCGCATACATATCTGCATAAAGCGTGTCGCCGCCCTCCGGCGGAACGGTAAGACCGTACAAAATCGAGCCCATGGGCGGGACCGCCTCATAGGAGATGTCGCTGTGCCAGTAGGCACCACCATTCTCCAGCGGTTTGACGCCGCCGCGTCCACGGTTGGACAGCACCAGGATTTCAGGATGGGTCGGCAGCAACCAGTCCTTGACTGTATGACCCTGCAATTCGCCGAATTGACCGGAAAAAGCCACATGTTGTTCCTGGGTCAGATCCTGATCCCGGAACACAAGGATTGAGTTGTCCCACCAGGCCTGGCAGATGTCCTCCACTGTCTGGTCATCGAGTGGTTTGGAAAGGTCAACACCCTCAACTTCTCCGACAAATGTATTACCGATCTTGGTGACGGATAACGTCATATCACCCTCCTATCTCTGCATTCCCCACCGGATTACGGTGCGTGTTTCCACATTTCTGAAGACGACATTTTCAACAACGAAGCCGATCAGGATCACCATGAACAGTCCGGCGAAAACGCCGTCGGTCTCGATGTTCTGGCTCGATTCGAAGATGTACCAGCCAAGTCCGCCGCTGCCGGATGACGCGCCGAACACGAGCTCGGCACCGATCAGCGTCCGCCAGGCGAATGCCCAACCAATCTTCATTCCGGCGAGAATGGAGGGCAGGGCGGCGGGCACAAGGATTTTCCAGACATAGCCAAAACCGTGAAGGCCGTAGTTGCGCCCGATCATCCGCAATGTCTGGCTCACACCCTCAAACCCCGAGTGGGTACTGAGTGCAACGGCCCACAACACCGAGTGAATGAGAACGAACACGAGGCTGGCGGTGCCAAGGCCAAACCACAGCATGGCGAGTGGAAGCAATGCGATCGCAGGCAACGGATTGAACATGGCTGTGGCCATGGCGATGAAATCGCTGCCGAAACGCGATGCTGTCGCCCACAGGATGAGAACGGCAGCCAGAAACAACCCGGCGCTGTACCCAACGATAAGTACCTTTATGGAGAACCAGATCTTGTAAATCAGATCGCCATGGAACAGAGCGTTATAGAGCGTTACGAACGAGTCGGAAAAGCTCGGCAGCATCAAGGGCTCGACATCGAAACCCACCGTGTAGACTTGCCAGACCGCAACCAGCGACAACAGAATGACCAGCTTGCGCACGGCATCGACATTCCAGATGCGCTCCATCCACGACAGCTTTATCGCGACCTCGCCCGTCTGCGCCTGCTCCAGATCAGACACTTCAAATTCGCGACGAATGACGAGGTCTGGAAGTTCAGCATCACGCTTTGTAACGTTTGTGCTCATCAGGACTGCATCCCCCAGCGGCGAATCGTCCGGTTCTCAATCTTGTTGAAGACAATGTTCTCAACCAGAACGCCGACCAGTATGACAGCGAACAACCCTGCGAATACGTGAGCGATGCGCAAATCCATCTGATTGGCGAAGATGAACCACCCGAGTCCACCTGATGCTCCTTCAGAGGTATCTGAAATCGAACCGCCGAACACCAATTCCGCTGCAATGAGAGTGCGCCAGGCGTAGGACCAGCCGATCTTCATACCCATCAGGATTTGCGGAAACGCCGCGGGGATCAACAGCTTGCCGACGTAAAAGAGCCCGCGCAGTCCGTAGTTGCGGCCCACCATGCGCTGGGTCTCGCTCACGCTCATGAAACCCACATGGGCGTTAAGCGCCACGGGCCAGATAACGGAATGGAGCAGGGTAAAGATGATGGCATCTGCTCCGAGCCCGAACCACAACAGCGCCAACGGAAGCAGCGCGATTGCTGGCAGGGGGTTCAACATGGCGGTGAGCGTGCTCAGGATATCGCTGCCGAAACGGGTCATGGTCGCAGCCGTCGTCAGCAGCGTCGCGATCAGCAGCCCAATAAAATAACCGGCGACAAGCACAGTGAGCGAGTTCCACACCATGATAAGAAGCTGCTCGTTGAAAACCCCGTCGAGCAACGCCTCTGCCGTTTTGGAGAATTTCGGCAGGATGAGCTCCGACACCTCACTCCAGCGCGCGTAAAGCTCCCATACCGCGAGCACGATCACCAGAATGGTGAGCTTGCGCACGGAGTTCATATCCGTGATGCGCTCCCACAACGTCAGCTTGCGCGCGACGTCACCGGTAGCTGCCTTGCCGATTTCATCCGCCTCGAACTCCGGGCGAAGTTGTATGGCCGGCGCGCTCGTCATTTATCGAGCTCCTCACCTAGGATTTCATCTTCGAGAATGCGGTCGGCGAAGAGCATGTCGTGAATGCGCTGCTGCACGCGCGCGAACACCTTCGACCCGACATTTTCATGATTGAGCGTGTGCGCGTTCAACTCGGCCTTGACCTGTCCCGGATGAGGCGACAGCACAAGAATGCGGCTGCCGACAATCAGCGCTTCCTCTATCGAATGGGTGACGAAGAGCACGGTGAAGTGCGTGTCCTCCCAGAGCTGCAACAGCTCTTTTTGCATTTGCAGACGGGTCAGCGCGTCGAGTGCGGCAAAGGGTTCATCCATCAACAGGACGTCCGGCTCCATGGCCATGCCTCGGGCGATTGCCACGCGCTGTTTCATGCCACCGGAAAGCATATGTGGGAAGGTGTCTTCGAAGCCGGAGAGCTTCACCTTCTGGATATACTCCATGGCAATGTCGTTCGCTTCCGCCGCGCTTGAAGTCTTGCCGCCATTCTGCAACGCGAAAGTGATGTTCTGTTTGACCGTCTTCCAGGGCAGGAGCTGATCGAACTCCTGAAACACCATGACGCGATCAGGGCCGGGGTCGGAAATCTCGCGCCCCTTGAGGCGGATGGCACCCTCAACGGGCTTCATATAGCCCGCAATACCTTTGAGCAGCGTGGACTTGCCACATCCAGAGGGGCCCAGCAGTACGAATCTGTCGGCCCGGTGTACGTCGAAACTGACGCGGTAGGTCGCCGTGATCAGATGCTCCTTCGTCTTGTACTGGAGCGTAACCCCGTCAACTTCGAGAATTGGTTTTGCAGTGTCCGTGGCGGACTTGTTGTCCGCCACGGTTTCGGTTTTCGCATCCATCAATCAGCCGCCGCTCTGATCGTAGTTGTTTTCCCAGTAGTAGTCCTTCCAACTCGCCGGCATGTTTTTGATCGCACCGATGGAGTGCATGAACTTGGCGAACTCCATTGTCCGTTCCGGCGTCAGCGAGTAGAGCATCTCATTCTCATCGCCCACCATTTTCTCGATGTCTTCGAGCTTCAGTTTGGACTTGGTGAAGCGATGGAAGAGCGCGGCCGCGTCCTTTTTGTTGTCGTTGATCCACTTCATCGACTTGCGATACGAGGTCCAGACGCACTCATAGAGTTTCGGGTTCGCTTTTTTCCAGTCTTCCTTGTTGTACATGGCCACGGTTGAGTGACGGCCGCCAAGCACGTCGTAGGACGTGAGTACGTTATGCACCTTGCCACTCTGCAGCTCCGCAAACGAGGTCGGCAGAGTCGCGAAATGGCTTTTCACCGCCTGGCCGCCGGCAAGCAACGCCGCCATTGCGGAAGGATGTTTCATCGAGACGGTCATGGGGTCGAGCTTGAAAGCTTCTTTTGCACCCCATTTCTTTTTCGCGGCCATCTGCAACACGACGGCCTGGATTGACACTTTCACCGATGGTGTTGCGATCTTGTGGTCCGTCAGCCCGACATAGTTCTCAATTTTCTTGACGCGCTTGTCGTTCGTATTGAGCTTCAGGGGCATTGCCGACAGGCTTGTCATTGCCCTGACGTTGAGACGGCCTTTGGTCTTGTCCCAGAGTTTAAGCAACGGTCCGATACCGCCAGCGGCAAAATCAACACTTCCTGAAAGGAGCGCTTGGTTTACGGCCGCGCCGCCACTGAAGCGATGCATGGTGACCTTGATGTCACCAAGACCTTTTTCTTTGGCACAAGCCTGCACCATCTTCTTGTCGACCACGACGTGCATCGGCAGATACAAGAGGCCGAACTGCTGCGCGAACCGCACTTCACTGGCTTCTGCAAATGCACTTGTCGATGCCGCAACGCTCATGCCCGCAAGCACAGTACCAGCTGCCAGGACCCGTAATTGGCGTTTCAAAATTGTATGTTTCACTAGGCTAGTCCTCCCTTTCTACGCTACGAGCAGCCTCACCCTGTTTTTGGTTTTGCGGGTTCAGAACTGCACAAGTTTCATTGTTGCCGCATCAAAGCCTTTCGATCTCGTTTCATATCGTTTTGCACAGGATCATTACTCCGCCGCCTGTGCCATCTGGCCGGGTCCTGTTACGCTCAGACCCACCCGAAGTGCTTCGGTTTCAAACACGTGTTCCGGCATCACGTTCGCCAGATTGACGTCTGGCCCGAATTCCTCGATCAGAAACTTCTTGAGTTGGTAGACATCGCAATGATGCGTGTTTGCGATCCATGGTCCGATAATTTCGAAGATGACCCGGGAAGTATCGAGGCCCTCGCGCAGTCCTGCGATCAGTCTACGGTTCGGCGCACCATCGATGAGCAATTCAGCGCCTTCGACCAACACCACATTGGCGCCGGCATCAAAGCACTGGTTCGCCTCGTCAATCAGTACGGCTGCACTCGTTTCATCGCTCTTTGAACCCACCTCACCATGAACTTCCAGGCCACAACCGACGGCAGTGCGTATGAGCATCTGCCGCGAGGCTGCGTCGAGGGGTACTACGTTGTCTGAAACTTCGATTGCGTCGAAACCGAGCCGCTTCGCTTCCTCGAAGAATGGCGTCGCACCGGCTAGGCCCTGTGTTGCGTAGACATACTCGAGAAACTGTCCACCGATGAACGGATGCACATCATGCTCTTTATAAAGTTCGATTTTGCGGATCAGGTACTCTTCATCATATAGCCGTGCGGTACCGACGACGAATTTGGCGAGGTCGACCTGGGGACCCTGCAAATCAAGCCAATCGCGCTGCTGGCCGATCGGCAGCCCCCAATCCATCATCATTGTGAGACCAGTTGCTCGCGGTTTTGACCGGCTGCGCGAAGAAGGCAGCGGTACCATTGCAAAGGGTTCTCTGACGGGGGCTCCAGACATCATTCCAACTTCTCCAGTAGTTCGATCGGCCTGTGTCCAGCCGGCAGGTAGACGAGCTGGTAGGAGGCGGGGGCATTTCGATAGGTGCGCCCGTAGATGTTCCAGACCGTGCCGTAAGCGCCTCTCTCCAAACCGAGCTTGCGGCACACCTGACCGGGAAGTTGATCGGTCAGTATCTTGTGCTCGAAGCGCAGCGTCGGCATGTTGTAGGTCTTGTTCAAAAACTCACGCAACGTGACGCCGCTCAACTCCTCATTGGAGCAGTCGAGCAGCGAGCCATAATGCTCGATCGGGAGATAGAATCTGCAATAGCCTTTGAACAAATCCGCGGCTGTCAGAATCCGGTCAATTCGAACAAACGAACCGGTGCCATCGTGGAACCGTTCCCAGTCCCTGCGTGCTCCATTCTTGGAACGCGCAATTTCCTCGATTGACTCGACATGCAAATAAACCGGCAGAAGCGGGCCACCGCTTTCCGCACGAAAACGGAAGTGGACGAGGTCGCGCTTCTCGACCTTCTGGTCGCGTAGAACATCTCCAGTTCCCGATACGAACGTGCCTTTGCCCGCGCGGCGTACAAGCACACCCTGGTCGACCAGGTCATTCATTGCCTTCTGGATGGTGCCAAGACTCAAGGGCAGCGTATCGCTGAGATATCTTTCGCCGGGAATCTGCGAACCGGGACGAAATTCTCCCGATTCGATTACATCCAGCACCGCGTCAGACAGCCTGAGATATTTCGGAACCCGCCCGTTTCCATGCCCAACAGACTCTTCAAATCTCCGAGCAATGGAGTTCAATTTCAAAGCCTCGCTCACTGAGCTTCCCACGCCAACCAATGCACTAAAGCTATATAGCTTTGGAGCTGGCCTTGAGTCCAGAAATCTTTGTACAGTTCAAACTCCGCGAGCTTTCGCGAGGTGTTTCCAAGCCTCAGCGCATTGATGCCTCGGCTTGTGACCAACCCGGGTAGATTTGAATTACGGCGCTGCCGCTCTCAATGAACTCTCTGGAAACGACGACTCGATTTGATTCGCTGGGATGTCAGACGTGAGGTTCAGAGTCTGATTGCATATTTGACCATCTGAAGATGCCGATTGTGGGTCACCAACGGACATTGCCGCAACCCGCTCAATCCTCCAGCCGGGCGCCATCCCGATTGAGCAGTGCGCGGATATGCCCGCCTGGACCCCGGTGTCGTTGACGAAACTTTCCCCTAAACCCGGGATGTGGTCGCGGAGGAAGCGTGCATATTCGCGAACCTGTCGCCTGCCGACAAGTTCCGCCTCGGTCAGATCATCCGGATCAGCAGGATAAAGCTCGCGTCCATCGCGCCCGACGAGCCGGGTTGCATTCACCAGTAGCTCATTGGGGCGGGGCGTGGGAAATATCCAGATTTTCGCGCGCGGCAGTTCGTATTCTCCTGATGCGTTGGCAGCGATCAGAGCCTGCGTCACTTCCGCCGAGCAAATCGTGTCGGAGCCCCAGGTTTCCAGAAACCCTGCCATGGCGTTGCCGTTCTACGCGACCATCATCGGCGGCGGGCTCATGGTGCTTGCTGCACCATTGGCTGTGCAACCGTTTCCAAACCATATTGTCGACAGCAGAAAGGTTCTTCTGGCGCTTGCGGCAGTGTCGCTTGCGCTATGCGTTGCCGCCTATCGGTTCATCTGACGCTTCTCTGATCTCTATTGTGTCAGTTTGGCGTAGGCGGCGGTAAAGCCGTTCAGGCTCACACCCAGCTTGATCGGCTTCTTCTGCAGATTCTGGAAAGTTACGGCAAGCGTCGCACCTTTTTGCATGGCGCTGAGATCGGCTGGTGGCAGAGCGGTTCCGGCATAACAACCCCGGGCATCGCAGGTCTGCACCGCGAGGACTGTCGGTTTCTCCTTGTCGATTTGCAACGTAACACCGGCTGGAAAGTACATTCCATGCGGCAGGTTCAATTGTATGACACCGGACTTTCCATCAGGATTGCGAGAGATGACCACTTGCAGCAGCTGTTGTCCGGTCTTGCGCAAGGTCAGCGTCTGCATGGCCTTGCATTTCAGGCCATTGCCCGGGTTAGCGCAATGCACGGTCCAGGCCGGTTGCGGTTTCTTCTTCTCGGGCGCAGCCTTCTTGGGTTGCGTGGTTTGTGCGGACGATGGCGGAACAGACGCAACCAGTAGTGCAGCCGCCAGGGGCAAAACCATGGGGGATGCGGTGAACAAGCGGAATGAATTCATCGCGGGATCTCCTTATTCAGACTGCGCGGCGCCGTCATCGGCCGACCCTGCGTCAATTGTATAGAGTTTCGCGATGTTCGGATCGCTCGGCGCGGTTGCTGAAGGCAGGCGAACGCCCGGCAGCAAGCACACATCGAGCAATTCCGTAACCGCCGTTTCAAAGCGAATCCACTCAACCACGTCGCCGCTCGAGAGATTAACGATCTGGATACCACACCAGGGGTCTGCATCGCGCTTCTTCAGCTCTTCGTCGAGCTGCAATCCGGAGAAGGACCCGTCGCGCGGCAGGGAGAGACCGACGATGGCGTGATTGTTATGAAAGGCAAGGCCGCGCACAAAGCCGGGCAGGAATGCCACAGGTTCAAAACTACCCGATGCGAGATCGACGGTGCCGAGATGGCCGGTGCCGGAATTGAGCACGCACAGTTTGCCATCGTGCCAGCGCGGCGAGTGGGGCATGGAGAGTTTCTCCGTGACGATCTCATCCGATGCCACATCGATGACACAGCCGCCTTCCTCGCGGCGCGCGCGCCAGCCATTGACTATGTCGGCCCGGCTTGTGGCCGTGACGTAAGCGGGCCGTCCGTCCTTCATGGCGATGCCATTGAGGTGGCAGCGGTCTTCCGCCGCAAGTTTGGAGATGAAAGGCGGCACCCAGTAGGGCGTGAAGGAGTGGATGTTGTGGAGCGTTGCGAGGCAGGAGAACATGGTATTGGCGAATACGATCACCCCGTCCTCCATCACAGCAATATCGTGAATGTCGAGGTCGCCGGTCGTGTTGGCAAGCCGTGGCACATAGTGCTTGTCTGCCTCGCCCATACGCTGGTCGGGTGCGAGCACATTTTCAAACCGCCACACCTGAGCTTCAGTGGCGAGTAGCAGTCGCTGCGGATCCGCCCAAAGCCCCATGGCCCGGCCAATTCCAACCTCGTGGAAATTCACCCGCCCGTCCGGTCACACGCCCACCAGATAGAGCCGACCTGTCTGATAGGACGATACCGCGAGTGCCGTCTGGTTGCTGGTGAGCCATGTGGGCAGTCCGCGCGAGCATGAAATGTTCGCGGGCTCTAGAGGCCCAAGCTGGCTTTGCGCCTCCGGCTTTTCTTCCGCCGGGGTTTCCGTACTGGCTTCGTTCACGCTTTTGCTCCCAGCGGTCTTTCAAGGACGGTGGCACCCGCGCCCCGTGATGTAAAGATTGTGGCGGGTGAAGGCAACGGACCGTGGCACGCGCCTTTCAGTTGCAATGTCGATGGATTTGCAGCCATGCGTTGAGATTGTTGCGGTTGCGTCACAACCATAGGAACAAAGACCGGCAAATCAGCCGGCAAACCGCCCGAATAGCTGGACCAGAGCGCCTTTTGTTCCATACTCTTCATCTGAGGCGGTGTGGAGAGTTCAAGTAGGTACGGGGGAGTAGGGGGAATAGTGGCCCACAACCGTCGAGCGCGGCGACGTGCTGCGGCCTTGGCGCGACGAGAGCGCTCAAGAGCAAAGGCCGCGAGAGTTCACCGCATGGGTCTGGCGTCGCGCGGCGCCTTGCGCGCAACTCTGCTCGGCACCGCTGCGGCCGGGGCGTTGTTTGTTGCCGGACCACAAAGCACCAGCGCTGGGCCCGGCCCGTGTTTGCCGCTCGGTGGCGTCACTGTCACGTGCACGGGCGATCAGTCCGATGGTGTTGCCAGTAGCGTCGACTTTAGTGCCCCGCCAACGACAACGCTAAACGTCAACAATCTCACCCAGGATATCGCCCCTGCTACGGGGACCGTCGGTATCTATTTTCTCGGTCCGCTGTTTCGGCGGGTTCCAGGCGACGCCCCGATCGAAATACGATGTGAACTATCTGGCCGGCATGTTCCGCGCGGCATACCTGATGGATCGTGGGCCTTGGTACGCCAAGCCGTTTGTCGACGTGAATGTGACGCATATTGACCGGGACTCCGTGCGTGAGACAGGCGGCGGGGCTGCCAATCTCAGCGTCGCCGGGGGAAGCGAGACGTTTTTCAGCGTGACGCCGTCCCTTGAGATCGGAGGAGACATCGACCGGGGGGACGGACGTATCGTTCGGCCATTCGTGCGGGCGGGTGTAACATTCTATGACGATACGGACCAGGCTCTGACCGCCAGCTTTGCTGGTGCCCCTGCCGGCGTGTCATCATTCCTCATCACGACGGATTTCGACGATATTTTTGCCGACGTCGAAGCGGGCGTGACCCTGTTTGATGGCGACCACGCCACCTACTCCGTCACCTATGAGGGTCGTCTGTCCGAAGACACGCAGCAGCACAGCTTCTTTATCAAAGGCACCAAAAAATTCTAACCACACAACGGCAGTATTTTCTTTTAATCAACAAAATCTGATAGTTATTCTAATCCCGAGGAAACGGTAGACTAACCGTCACTATGAAATTTGCGCCTTGGCTATTGCTGGCGTCGGGGCAGGCCGGGCCATAGAGTGCGCGGAAAAAAGGCAAACCGGGGCAACGCGCGTGAACCCATTCATTGACCAAACCATTACGGCGAACCTCATCCTGTTTGCGTTGGCGGCAACGGGCGTCTGGTTTGCGGGGAGCCGTCTCCCCCTCTACGCCGACGCGATCGCCGACCGCAAACGCATCGGCAAAGCATTTATCGGTCTGGTTTTTCTCGCAGGCGCGACGTCCTTGCCTGAAATTGTCGCGACACTGACCGCGTCGATTGCAGGGGAACCGAAGCTTGTGCTCGGTACGCTCTTTGGTGGCATCACCATGCAGACGGCGGTCCTGGCGTTGGCTGACGCATTCGCAGGGTCATCACCTCTGACGCGATATCCGCGCAAACTGTCATCGGCGCTCGAGGCGACGATGCTGGCATTGATGCTCGCCCTGTTGCTGGCAATTGCAACGGTTGGGGATTTCATCTTTGCGTTTGATTTGGGCCTCGGCACAGTTGTCCTCGGGGCCGCCTATGCCGGGACGCTGTTTATCCTGAACCGGTATGAGGAGAACGAAACCTGGCAGCCAGTAGAAATCCCGGAGACAACCGAGGAGGTCGTTCCCGGCGTGGCCACAACAGCGCTCGATGCGGTCTCGCTGCGAGGCCTCATGCTGCGGTTCGCAGGGGGCAGTTTCGTTATTCTGATCTGTGGTCTGACATTGACCGGAACGGCCTCCGCCCTGGCTGAACAGACCGGCCTTGGCGCCAGTTTTCTCGGTGTGACTTTGCTGGCCTGGTCGACATCGCTGCCGGAAGTCACGACCACGTTAGCCGCAGTGCGCATTGGTGCCTACACCATGGCAATCTCCAACGTTTTCGGGAGCAACCTGATGATGGTCGCGCTGGTGTTTCCCGCCGACCTTGCCTTCTACGGCGGTCCCGTACTCGACTCCATCGATAAGACAACAACCCTGGCGCTCGTATCCGGGCTGGCGGTTACCACCATCTATCTCGCGGGGCTCCTGATCCGTTCAAACCGCCGCGTCGGACCAGTGGGAGTTGACTCCGCGCTTGTCATCGTTGGTTACGTCCTGACCGTGATTGCTTTCTATCATCTGACATAAACTCTTGTGAGGTCCGTCCATGTTGATTTATTTCGCGTGAAATGCATGGCGTAAGGCAGGATGCCGTCGCAAAAGTGTTTTTTGACGTGGAGGCGAATGGCGTGTTTCATGGTCGGTGCGCGAGTCAGGAGGGGGCGAAACTGACCAAACCATGAGCATGCTTATTAGATGCATTGAAGGTCACGTCTATGACCGGGACAAGCATGGCGCGTGCCCGACATGCGGTGCCGTTCCGGACGAAGATAAGACTTCTGACACCACCTTGCAGGAAAGAGGCGGTGAGACGGCCTCACGAACAGCTGGCCCTGCCGGATTCACACCGGACATAAAGATGCTTGCTGGGGGTGCTGCGGGTGTGGCCATGCTCACGGCACTTGCAATCTGGGTCTTTTCACCGGGGCCGGAGCCCGGCCCCACCGAGGATGCCGCGTCGCAGCAGAGTAAAAACAAGCCGGAAGATACAAAGAAAGCGGAGAAGAAAAGTTCGGACGCGCAGGACGGCAAGTCAAAAAAAGATGAGTCCAGTGAGAAACAAAAACCAGATGCGCCGGTGTCTGCCGAGAAGGAAGAAGCCGATGACAAACCGGATGGGGGCAAACCCGAAGAACCTGCTCCCAGCCCGGCATTAGGCAAGGATAGCCCGGAGATCAAAGCGCTTGTCGCGGCCTATGAGGGCAAGAATTATCCCGAAGCATGGCGGCTCTCCGCGCCGCTTATCGATGCCGGAAATCCCATCGCCCAGTTCTACAGGGCCAGGATGCTGCATTTGGGGCAGGGCGTCCAAAAGAACAATGCGGAAGCGGCAACCTGGTATCGAAAGGCAGCTGATCAGGGTGAGCCGCGGGCTCAGAATAATTTGGGGCTGCTGCTTGCCTGGGGCCAGGGAGTTGCGAAAAATCAGGCCGATGCTGCCAAACGGTTCCGTTCTTCCGCCGAGGGTGGTTCCGCGCATGGACAGTACAATTATGCCGACGCGCTTGAATTCGGAAAAGGTGTCGCTGAGGACAAGAAGGAGGCATTCCGCTGGTATCTGAAGTCCGCAGAACAGGGCTATGAGACGGCAGAGCATCGCGTCGGCGTGCTGCTGGCAAATGGCATCGGCGTCTTGCGCAACGACGTGGAGGCCATCAAATGGCTTCGAAAGGCGGCCGAAAGGGGATACGCCCCGGCGCAAAACACACTCGGGGTTCACTATGCGGACGGGCGCGGCGTGGAGAAGAGCCCGCCGGAGGCCATGGTCTGGTACGAGAAAGCGGCGAAAGGCGGCAACGTCGACGCGCAGTACAATCTCGGCCTGAATTACCGATTCGGCCAAGGCGTTCGAAGGGACTACGGGCACGCTCTGTACTGGCTGGAAAAAGCGGCACAGAAGAATCACGCTTTTGCGCAAAACATGCTCGGGCTCATGTATCAGGCGGGTCAGGGGGTACGCCGGGACGCAAAACAGGCAGGGCTCTGGTATGCGAAAGCGGCGGATCAGGGTATGGCAGCGGCACAAACCAATCTCGGACATCTGATGTTCAAAGGTGCCCGTGGTCTGAGGCGGAATCCGAACTTTGCTGCCTCGCTATACCGAAAGGCCGCCGAGCAGGGCTACTCGCCGGCTCAGCGGAGCCTTGGTGACATTTTGCTTAAAGGCAAAGGCGTGGCGAAGAATTTCGAGGAGGGGGTGTCGTGGCTCGTTAAGGCTGCGGCGCAAGGTGATCAGCAGGCGCAGAAAACGCTGACGCGCATGAACATCAAATTTGACGCGCAGGAAAATAGACAGGCCGGGAATTAGGCTCTTCAGATCCGCGCCCGCTGCTATTGTGCCTTTTTGACTTCCTCGGTTTTAGCATCTTCCTTTTTGGCTTCCTCGGTTNNNTCGGTTTTGGCGTCTTCCTTTTTGACTGTTTCATTTTCGGGAGCGGTCTTGTTGGCTTCCATTTTGGTCCACTTTTTTGCGTCCCAGTGCTTCTCGGTGCGCGCGGCCACTGTTGTCATTTCATCGATCGTTTTTCGGATGTCCGCAGGCGTGACACCACGGTTCACCATTGATCCGCTGAGCATGAAATACTTGCTGTTTGACAGGAAGAATTTTGAGTAGGTTGATTGTGAATTCTCCTTCAGAAGTGCGACCAGAACCTGCTGTGGAATATCTTTGTCGTCCGGCAGGCTCGAGAACTTCATCTGGAGATACATGTTGCGGCCGTCCGGTGCGCGGGCGGTGACAATCCAGCTCCGCCCCTGAACTTTTGGCCGGATTACGTAGTAGATCTCACCATCGCTGTATTTGAACTCCTCGGGCTCGTAGCCAAGATTGACCAGCATTTCCTTGAGGCCGGTAATATCAAGCCGTTTCCCCTCGGCAAATGAGCTCGATGGCAGGATCAAGAGGGCTACGACGAAAATGCAGAATGCGATGCCCGTGATTGACGTCTGAATGCTCTGATAAATCTTGCGCATATAGTCCCCCTGAAGGTTTTCCTATTGCCTCCTGCAAAAGTGATGTCACACGCCACATTTAGTTAAGACATAATACAAGGATTAGTTCAGACGGCTAGAGTGTGAGTAACAAGTGCTTGATGGCATCTTGGAATAGCAATTGGCGTAAAGGCAGGATTGCTGTGCGCTTGTGCCTTCCTTGATCGTGGTCAAGGCGGTTGCCCGACTCGACAGCTAAGAAGTGCGTCAATATGCTACCGGGCCCATGCGCTGAATGGCGTTTAAAAACCTCTTGTGAAGGAACGAAGGAGTATCGAATGAGCTGGAAATTCGGACCCGTTTGTGCGGCAGTCATTGTCCTGACCGCCGCGCCGGCATTTGCTGAAGGTGACGCGGACAAAGGCAAGAAGGTTTTTAACAAATGCAAGGCCTGCCATATGGTCGGTGAGAAAGCGAAGAAACGCGTCGGGCCACCATTGAACAACATCATTGGTGCCAAGGCCGGCGTCCAGGAGAACTTCAAATACTCCAAGGCCATGGTTGAAGCCGGCGAGGGCGGTCTTGTGTGGGACGAAGAGACGCTTTCGGCCTATCTGCTTAAACCCAAGGACATCGTGCCCAAGGGGAAAATGGCGTTTCCGGGTCTGAGAAAAGACAGCGATCGGGAAAACGTGATCGTCTATCTCAAGCAGTTTTCGACGGCTCAGTAGCAATACCTCGAATACGATCTGAAAAAGCGGTCCGGTCGTTCATCCGGGGCCGCTTTTCATATGCCGGTTGAATGGACGGTTTTGCTCGTGTCGAGATAGGCATCGAACTCCGCCGCCAGCGCTCTCAGGAACGGGCGGCCTTTTTCGGTGACCACGAAACCGTCTGGGACCTGTTCCACAAGACCGTCACTCGCATGCGCGGCAAGGCGTTCCCCTTCCCGCGCAATGGCAACTCCCAGCTCGCCAAACTCACGGCACAGTTCGCTTGCGGGAAATCGCAACTCGCACATGAGCGTTTCGATCGCAAACGCCCGTGCCATGTCCTCAGGCGTGAAGGCGAGACCGCGGGCCGTTGCAACACCGCCGTCGCCAATGCGGCGCTGATAGTCGGCAATTGGCACCGCGTTTTGCACATAGCCTTGCGGCAAACGTGAGATGGCTGAGGCCCCAAGACCCAGAAGGGCGTCTGCCGTGTCAGTTGTATATCCCTGAAAATTGCGCCGCAGTGGTGTCGATGCCATCGAGTCTCCGGGTTTGCAGAAATGATCGACGCCCAGCTGGACATACCCGGCGTCTCTCAAATGCGCGCTCATCATTTGAGAAAGAGCAAGCCGATCATGGATGCCGGGGACGCTTTCATTGTCAATCAGGCGTTGATGGCGAATTCGGTTGGGCAGATGCGCATATCCGAAGGTGGCGACGCGGTCAGGTCCGAGCGCAATCACGGCTTCGATTGTCTGGCGTCCACTTTCTGTCGTCTGATGGGGCAAACCATAAACCAGGTCGATATTGATTGAGTGCACTCCGGCATTTCGGAATTCCTCGACGACGGCACGAGTTTGTTCGAATGACTGTAGCCGGTTAATGGCCGTCTGCACCTTCGGGTCGAAGTCCTGTACCCCGAGACTGATGCGCGTGAGACCAGCTTGCGCCAGTGCGGCGATTTTCGCCTCATCCATTTCGCGCGGATCAATCTCGACGGCGAATTCTGCATCCTTCTCCACGATAAAGCGGCTGCGCAATGTATCTGACAGGCGCGCCATATCCCGCGTGCTCAGGATATCCGGAGAACCCCCGCCCCAATGAATGTGGCTGACGGAAACGCCATTCGGAATCCGCTCCGCCACCGCGTCGATTTCCGCGCAGACGTGGCTGAGATAGGTGCCAACGGGGGCGTAGCGGCGGGTAATTTTTGTGGTGCAGGCGCAAAACCAGCACAGTGTGTCGCAGAAGGGAATATGCACGTAGAGGGATAGCCGCGCGTCTGGCGAAAGCGCGCTGAGCCAGCGATCATATTCGGCCGTACCGACATTGGCGTTGAAGTGAGGGGCGGTTGGGTAGCTCGTATAACGCGGCAGTGGTCGGGCAAGAATTTTGACAAGTTTCGGGTCCATGGGTGCTCTCTCAACTCACAGGAGTTCGAAGCTAGTCCCATGCAGTCCGGCCGCACTTGATGAAGATCAAGCCTTCGCGTCTTTGTGGATCATGTCAGACGCCTTCTCGGCGATCATGATGGCGGGAGAGTTTGTGTTGCCGCTGGTAATAGTCGGCATCACAGACGCATCAACCACGCGCAGGCCACGCACCCCATGCACTCTCAGCCGGTCATCGACGACAGCCATGGCGTCTGACCCCATCTTGCACGTGCCGACGGGGTGGAAAATCGTGGTTGCTATGCTGCCGGCCGCTTTTGCAAGCTCCTCATCAGACTGGATGTCATCCCCGGGCATGAATTCATTTGGTGCGTATTTCTGCAAGGCCGGTTGGGAGACGATGCGACGCGTGAGGCGCACGGACTCAGCAGCAATTCGCCTGTCGGCGTCGGCAGAGAGATAGTTTGGATGAATAACCGGCTTGTCGAATGGATCGCTTGAGCGGATTCGGATATGACCGCGGCTTTCCGGTCGCAAATTGCAAATGCTGGCGGTGAATGCGGGGAAGGGGTGCAATGGCTCGCCGAACTTGTCCAGGGTCAGCGGCTGCACGTGATACTCGACATTGGGCGTATCGAATTTCTTGTCCGTCCTGACGAACGCGCCCAGTTGGGACGGCGCCATGGACATGGGCCCGCTGCGAAACAGGGCGTATTCCAAACCGATGCCGAGTTTGCCGAGCAGGCTGTTTGTGCGCTCGTTGAGGGTTTTCACGCCGGAGACTTTGTACGCGCAGCGGATTTGAAGGTGGTCCTGCAAGTTCTCGCCTACACCTGGAAGCTCGTGCACGACCTCAATGCCATGCTCCTTCAGAACGCCGCCCGGTCCGATGCCTGAAAGCTGCAGCAGCTGAACGGAACCAACTGAACCGGCAGCCAGTATCACTTCACAGCGTGCGGAGATGGTTGCGTCAGCCGCGCCCAACTTCAATTCCAATCCAGTCGCTTTGCCATCCGTGATCTGTAGCTTCTTTGCTTGTGCATGGGTAAAAACGTGCAAGTTCGACCTGTTCCGGGCGGGTTTGAGGAAACCCTGAGCCGTGTTCCACCGCCATCCGCCGCGTTGATTGACGTGGAAGTAACCGCATCCTTCGTTGTTGCCGCGATTGAAATCATCGGTCTTCGGAATGCCGGCCTGTTCCGCCGCGTCGCGGAAAGCGTCGAGGATTTCCCAGCTCAACCGCTGGTTTTCGACGCGCCATTCGCCCCCCGTCCCGTGCATTTCGTCCCCTGGGACGGCGGCTTGGTCCTCCGACTTGATGAAATAGGGCAGCACGTCATCCCAGGCCCAGCCTGTGTTGCCAAGCTGGCGCCAGTGGTCATAGTCACGCGCCTGACCACGCATGTAGATCATGCCGTTGATGGAGGAACAGCCGCCGAGCACGCGTCCACGCGGATATCCGATAGCGCGGTCGTTCAGGCCCGGTTGTGGTTCCGTCGTATAGCCCCAATCGGTTCTCGGGTTGCCCATGCAATATAGATACCCGACAGGAATACGCACCCAGATGTAGTTGTCTTTTCCGCCTGCCTCGAGCAATGCGACGGTCTTGTCAGGATCTTCAGACAACCGGTTGGCGAGCACGCACCCCGCGCTGCCCGCGCCTACTATCACATAGTCGAATGTTCCCAGGTCTTTCACTGCAAGATTGTCCTCGCGCAAATGTTCCTGATCATCGCCGTTTCAACACCACAGGCGATCGCCATGAACCGGCTGCTGAAGCCACAACGATATATCACTGTGAGGTCTTGAAAAAGCTATATGAATCCTGTGGTTTGCTCCTGCGGGACGTGGTAAACGCACCGCTCTGGCATGTGCCCCTTCTTGAGCAAGCATCAATCTTTTCGAGATTCTGGCGCTGGGCTGAAAACTGAACAAACCGGTGCCCTGAGGGTTATTTGGCAAGCAAACACGCATGAAAGTACTCGTCACAGGATCGGCCGGTTTTATCGGCTTTCATACTGCGAAAGCTCTGCTCGACCGAGGTGATCAGGTCGTCGGGATCGACAATCTGAACGACTATTACGATGTATCGCTCAAGAAGGCGCGGCTTGCGCAACTTGAGGGGCGCAACGGCTTCAGCTTCATCAAGATGGACATCGCTGACCGGTCGGGCCTCGAAGATCTGTTCAGACAAGAAAAATTCGACAAGGTGGTTCATCTGGCAGCCCAGGCGGGCGTGCGTTACTCGATCGACCATCCGCACACTTATGCAGACTCAAACCTCTCCGGGTTTCTGAACATTCTCGAAGGCTGCCGGCACAACGACGTTCAGCATCTTGTCTTTGCGTCTTCTAGTTCGGTCTATGGCGCAAACACCGCTCAACCATTCAGTATTCATCAAAGCGCGGATCATCCTGTCAGTCTTTACGGCGCCACGAAGAAAGCCAACGAATTGATGGCCCATACCTACGCTTACCTCTATGGACTACCGGTAACGGGCTTGCGGTTTTTCACGGTGTATGGTCCGTGGGGGCGTCCTGACATGGCGCTGTTCAAATTCACGAAAAACATTCTGGCGGGTGAGCCCATTGATGTCTTCAACAATGGTGATCATGCTCGTGACTTCACCTATGTCGATGACATTGTCGAGGGTGTCGTACGTTGCGTAGATCACGTGGCTGAAGACAATCCGGGCTGGGATGGTGATAAGCCCGATCCCGCGACATCAACCGCACCCTATCGACTCTACAACATTGGAAACAACAATCCCGTCCGCCTGATGGATTTCATAGGCGCGATCGAAAAAACTCTTGGCAAAACTGCGGAAAAGAACTTCCTGCCAAAACAGCCGGGCGATGTAACGGAGACATTTGCCGATATCGATGACTTGGTCGCGGACATTGGATATCGACCGAAGACAGGCATCGAGGATGGGATCGGCAATTTTATTGCGTGGTACAAGAGCTACTATGACGTGAAGGCCGATGCCTGA
>DEIT01000171.1:0-7600 GCA_002352635.1 Hyphomicrobiaceae bacterium UBA2767
GCCAATGTCCTTGTGTTCCCCGACCTGGACTCCGGCAATATCGCCTACAAAATCACCCAGTACATGGCCGGCGCCCGTGCTATCGGTCCGGTGCTGCAGGGATTCAAGGCGCCCATTTGCGACTTGTCGCGAGGCGCCAGCATGGAGGATATCTTTGCTGCTGCAGTCATTAATTTATGTCGGGCGCGTCAAGGCCAAGCCTGAATTTTTCCTGCTATTCGGTAAGCGGCAGGCGGCTTAACACCTCAGCGCCACGGTCATTTCATTTCAATTTCGATGAAAGCGTATTCGAAGTCGTTCGCATTTATGACATCGTGCTCAACACCGGCGCCACGATAGTAGGGCACACCGGCCTTCAGGGAGGCGGTATCTTCTTTTCCACCCTCGGTAACGAGTGTAAGTGCGCCATCAAGAAGTGGCACCACCACATAGTCATACTCATGTCTGTGCCAACCCGTGGCGGCACCTGGTGCAAATCGCCATTCGGTGACGCGGGTACGATCATTGTCAACAAACACCGTTGGATGTGCCTTTATTGGGTCCACGCGAAATCCTCCTGAACAGTAATCGACGAGCAGGTGAGCCAGCGCTCATCCACCTGGTGCGAACTTAATAATCGCACTGTCAGTCCGCAACATCCCAAATTTCAGCAATATTCCGGGCGGCGACCTGGAGTTTTCCGGCTACATCGGGAGCATTTTCGACAGGCAGTCGCGCCATCGGCGCATGCATGGCAAGTGAAGCCAGCGCTTCGCCGTCAGAGCCGAGAACCGGAACACCGACACCAATGATACCGTCTGCAAATTCCTGAACTGCAACGGCAAATCCACGCTCGCGAATGTTCACAATTTCCATCGCAAATTCCTTGCGGCTCGTGATAGTGTTGTTTGTAAAAGGCTGTAGCGTCATCGTTTTGATGAGCCGCGCTCTGACGGGATCGGGAAGAAACGCCAGCATCGCCTTGCCGCCCGATGTACAATGTGCGGGAATCCGGGTGCCTGTCTCAAGGTAAATTCGCGGCGTGCGGATTGCTTCGACCCGCTCGAGGTAAACAAAATCCTGGCCCGAAATCACACCGAGATTGCAGCCCTCCCCAATTTCCTCGACAAGGGTCTGCAAAACCGCACGCAACGGAATTCCCTTGTTTGCCGAACACATTGTATCGAGCGCAAGTTTCGAAAACCGCTCGCCAATGGCATAGCGTTCGCGGTTCGGCATCTTGATAATCAGCCCCTCTGCCTCAAGCTGAGCAAGCAAACGATGCAGCGATTGGCGAGACATTCCAAGCCTGTCTGCAAGATCTGGCACGCCAACAGATTGCGGTTGGTCGACGATTGCTCCAAGAATGTTCATCGCTTTTGAAAGTGTGGAATTGGTGTTTCGGTCGGTTTTTTTTGGATGCATGCGTTTATTTCCAAAAATGATCTCCGATGAGACTATTATTCTGACGTGATTTGGGCACTCAACGCATTACTTTTGTTTGCAAGAGACTTGTTCTGATGCATCGACTGCAGACACTGCGGTCAAGAAGGCCGCATTGACAGCCCTTCGCATGGTCTCGTAAAACGAGACGAAATGTCTTGCCATGCGGGACGCAGACGCCGGGAAATTTGCATTGAATGGCTCGGCAAGGGAGGACGCCATGACCAACATGACCCCAGGTACGATTGCCGGACTCATCAGTCGTGCAAAAGCCGCGATGAAGGATTTCTCCGGCGCATCTCAGCAACAACTGGACGAAGCTGTTACAGCGCTTGCATGGTCTCTCTACAAGCCCGAAACCGCGAAAAGCCTTGCAGAACAGGCTGTTGAGATCACAGGCCTCGGCAACGTTGATAGCAAAATCACGAAGAATCAACGCAAAACATTCGGAACACTGCGCGATCTGCTGCGGGTGAAATCGACAGGCATCATCGAGGAAATTCCCGAAAAAGGTCTTGTGAAATACGCCAAGCCCGTCGGAGTCGTCGCCGCGGTAACACCCTCCACCAACCCATCAGCAACGCCGGTCAACAAAGCGATGATGGCGGTCAAGGGTGGCAACGCAATTATCATTGCCCCCTCGCCATTGGCCTGGCCCGTCACCAACGCCACGGTCGAAGCGATGCGGGCCGAACTCAAAAAAGTCGGCGCACCAGAAGATCTTGTGCAGATCCTGCCTGATCCGGTGACGCGGGAAGCGACCAACGAATTGATGGGCGCTGCGGACCTGGTGGTCGTGACCGGAAGCCAAAACAATGTGCGCAATGCCTATTCGTCCGGCAAGCCGGCGATTGGCGTCGGTGCTGGCAATGTACCGGTGATCATCGACGCAAGCGCTGACCTTGATGACGCGGCGGAAAAGATTTGCGCATCCAAGACCTTTGATAACTCGACGTCCTGTTCATCAGAGAACTCTGTCATCATTCTCAACGAGATCTACGATGACGCCATTGCAGCACTCACCCGTGCAGGCGGTTATCTGGCGACCAACGAAGAAGGCAAGCGTATCGTCGACATGCTTTGGCAGGAGGGCAAACTCAACCGCAACATCATTGCCAAAGACGCGCCCGTTCTCGCAGAAACATTCCAGCTTTCCGGCGACGCCGGATCAGCCAAGTTCTTTATGGTTGAGGAAACCGGCATCGGGCCGGACCATCCGTTGTCGGACGAGAAACTCTCTCTTGTCCTCACCGTCTATCGCGCAAAGGATTTTGCAGATGCCAAGCGCATCGGCACCGAGATTCTCGACCATGTCGGCAAGGGCCATTCAATAGGCATCCACACGGAAGATATGGACCATGCCCGCGAGCTCGCCGAGGACCTTGAAACCGTCCGCGTGCTGGTCAATCAGGCGCACACATTCGGAAATGGCGGTGGGTTCAACAATGGCCTGCCCTTTACGCTGTCCATGGGCTGCGGCACATGGCAAGGCAATTCGATATCCGACAATCTGAACTACACCTGTTTCCTGAATATCACCCACCTGGTCACAACCATCCCTGAGGATATGCCAGCCGAGGAAGACCTGTTCGGTCCTCACTGGGAGAAATACGGAAAATAAGAACAACAGCGTAAGCGCGTTGGGGGAGACATGAACTTCGAGGAACACGCGGCAAAGCCGCTTCTCAAGGCGGTTGGTATCTCGGTGCCTGACAGCGGTCTCGCTGCTACCGCTGACGAAGCCAGGAGCATTGCCCAACGCATCGGCCCCTGCGTTGTGAAAGCACAGGTCCCGACCGGAAAGCGCGGTAAGGCAGGCGGTATTGCCCTTGCAAACTCACCTGATGAAGCGCATGCGGAAGCGGGCCGCATCCTCGCCATGGAGATCGCCGGATTTCCGGTCCGTTCGGTGCTCGTTGAGGCGCAAGTTCCCATCGCGAAGGAATTTTATGCGTCCGTTCTCAACGATTCCGAGAGCAAGGGACCTCTGCTTCTGTTTTCTGCCGAAGGCGGTATGGATATCGAAGAGATCGCGGAAAAGCACCCCGAAGCCTTGCTGAGACTGCCTGTCGATATCCGACAAGGGCTCTCCGCCGATGCGCTCGCCAACGCTCTGCCGCAAGTTGACGGCGTAGATCGCGGCGATCTTCTGACGGTACTGACGCGGCTTTACGAGGCCTATGCCAGCAACGACGCCGAGCTGATCGAAATAAATCCGTTGATCGCAACCACGGACGGCGAAATTGTTGCGCTCGATTGCAAATTCACCCTCGATGATTCCGCCGTGCGCCGCCACAAAGAACTTGCCAAGAGCGGTTCGCCCGAAAAGCTTACCGAACTGGAGCAACGTGGCCAGGACATCGGCTTCAAATATATAGAGCTCGAAGGACAGGTCGGCGTGCTCTCAAACGGGGCGGGCCTGACAATGACCACCATGGATGCGATTTCGCACTATGGCGGTGAGCCCGCGAACTTTCTGGAGATCGGCGGCAACGCCTTCACGCTCGGCAAACAGGCCCTGGAAGTGGTGCTGGGAAATCCACGCGTAAAGTCGTTACTCATAAATTTCTGTGGCGCGATTGCCCGCACCGACGTGATGACAGGCGGTGTGCTGGAGGCATGGGACGAGGTCGACCCGCAGGTTCCAGTGTTCTGGTCCATCAGCGGCACGGGCGAGGACGAAGCCCGGGCAATGCTCAAAGACAAGCTCGGCGTTGAGCCCTATCCCACAATGGATGAAGCGGTGAGAGCCGCTGTGGAGGCGCTACGATGATCGTCAAAGGACATGAAACCGTACTTGTTCATGGCATTACCGGTACGCAAGCGACGTTCTGGTCGGACAAGATGAAACAATACGGCACCAAAGTCGTCGGCGGATTAAATCCGAAAAAAGCCGGCACAGAGCATCTGGGCCTGCCGGTTTGGGGTTCCGCGAAAGACGCCGCGAAAGAACAGGATGCGCCCATCGACTGTTCATGCGTTATCGTTCCCCCGGCTGCGGTTAAGCCATCCGTGCTCGACGCACTGGACGCCGGCGTCAAAAAGGTCGTCATTCTGACCGAGCACATACCCGTTCACGACACCATGTATTTCCTGAGTGCCGCGCGGGAAGCGGGAGCGTCTGTCATCGGTCCGAACACAGCAGGCATCGTCACGCCCGGTGAATGTTTTGTCGGCTTCATGCCGGCGTTCAACGAGCGCGTTTTCAAGCCGGGCAACATCGGTGTCATTTCACGTTCCGGCAGCCTCGGCACACTCGTCTGCCTGAATATGGTGCAGGCAGGGTACGGCATCTCCGCCTTTGTCGGTATTGGCGGTGATCCGGTTATCGGTACAACGACCAAAGATGCGCTTCAGTGCCTTGACGAGGACCCGAAGACCGAGGCCATCGCCCTCATCGGCGAAATCGGCGGGGCCATGGAAGAGGAAGCGGCGGAATACGCCAAGACAATGAACAAACCCATTGTCTGTTTCATGGCGGGCGCGGCCTCACCGCCGGGCAAGAAGATGGGCCACGCGGGTGCGATCGTCATGGGCGACAAGGGATCCTATGCCGGCAAAAAAAAGGCCCTCGAGGCGGCGGGCGTTGCTGTCCTCCCCACCCCCTCCATGTTACCCGATGCGCTCAAAGGCCGGCTATCGGCCTAGCTCAGCTACGCGCGCGCATCGACGGACTCAACTTCACATACACATAGACTGCCGCGATCAGCGTTGCCGCAGCGACGCACAGCAAGGCCGCGTCATAGCCGGAAAGGGCCACGAGACCCGCGAACAGTGCCGGGAATACGAGCGACCCACAAAACACCATTGTCATGATACCCGACGTTGCAGCCGCGACCCGCTCCGGCCCGGCGATATCGGCAACGAGCGCAAGAAATACACCGTTCCAGCTAAAACCTGCTGCTCCAAACCAGCACCCCAGCGCGACGAGTGCGATACGCGTCCAGTCCGGTGTCACGAAAATCGCCGTGATCACCGATCCCGCCGTCAAAAGGCCGATCGCCGTAAGCACAATATCCGGGCGCGTCCAGTCGGCAAAATACCCCCATGCTAGGCGCGCTATGACGCTTGCCACCATCGCGGCACTGAGCACCAGGCCGGCGTCAACCGGCGAAATACCAGCGCGATCGACAAGAAATGCAACCATCACCGCGCCAAATGCATATTGCATGCCCGAATAGACGAGACCGGTGATGCCGAGTGCCCGCAGCCGTGGACCGTTGAAGACAGTAACTACCGATCCGACCAGATTGCCGGGCCGAAGCGGTTCCTCCGGATTGCGATTGCCGTCCAATCGGGACCGCCACGGCTGTACAGCCAGCGCAAACAGAATACAGAACACTCCAGTTGCCGCTGCTGCTCCTTGCCAGCCCAACTGCAGCGCGAGGGGAGGCAAGACAACTCCGCAGACCGCGCCGCCCGCGGGAACGCACGTCTGTTTGATCGAGAATATTCCCGAGCGCTGACCCTCGGAAGTCATGGCTGTAAGCAATTGGCCGCTGGCCGTATTGCCCGGTCCATAGGCAAGGCCGACAAAAATTGCACTGACGACTGCCGACAGGGGCGTACCTGCGGCAAGCAAAAACAGACCGGCAGCGGCGAAGACCAAAGTGCCTTGGCTGGTTCGCAATGCGCCGTATCTGGCGACCAAATGGGGTGCGAACATGGACGAACCCGCCGCCGCCGCATACAGCACTGCGGCATAAAGCCCGACATATTTGGCAGGGATTTCAAGTGTCTTCGATGCGATCGGTGCGAGTACGGGAAGCACCATGGACGCCAGGATGACCAGACCGTATGTCACGAACATTGTGACCACCGCCGCAAGAAGCGGCGGGCGGGGCTGCGGTCCCGACGTCAAGCGCCAATATCCAGCAAGAGCTTGCCGCGCGTGCGGCCACTCTCGATCGTCTCATGGGCGCGCGCCGCTTCCGAGAGTGGAAAGACGGTGTCGATAGTCACCTTGAGTTTGTCCTCACGATAAGCGTCGAAGAGATCATCGATGCGACCCGCGATCTCGGCTGTGTCACGCATATAGTCTGCCAGATGCGGGCGGGTGAAGAAGACGGAACCGGCTTCGGCAAGTTCCAGTGGTTCAATCGATTGAACGAGCCCGGAAGCCCCACCATAGTTCACGCATAGTCCCCTTTTCGCGAGTGAACGGATTGAGTCGTGGATCGTATCCTTGCCAACCGCGTCATACACCACGTCAACGCCCTTGCCATCGGTAATTTCCATCACCCGTTCTCGAAAATTTTCGTCACGGTAGAGGATCGTGTGATCGGCCCCCAAGGATTTCGCAATGTCCGCCTTATCTTGCGAGCCGACAGTAACGATCACTGTCGCGCCACGCATCTTGGCAAGCTGGGTAAGGAGTTGCCCGACACCACCCGCACCCGCATGGGCCAGACAGACATCCCACTCTTTAAGGCTGAAAGCCGAGTGGGTGAGGTAGTGCGCCGTGCAGCCTTGGAGCTGCAGGGTCGTAGCTACATCCAGCGGTACGTCATCGGGCACCTTGACGATTTTCCACGCCGGAACGACTGCATATTCGGCATAGGAGCCGCGAAAGATACACCAGGCCACCCGCTCGCCTTCGGCAAGCGAATCAACGCCGCCCCCGCAGGCTGCGACGGTTCCGGCACCCTCCATCCCAATGACCATAGGTAGGGGAGTTGTGTATGTGTCCGATTTCGCGTACCGCCCGGAGCGCATGTAGATGTCGATGAAATTGATGCCGGCGAGGTCCAGCTTCACCAGCACCTCGCCTTGACCGGGCACTGGTACCGGTTGTTCGAGTAGCTCCAGCGCATCGGGACCGCCGAACGCATTTACGCCGACGGCGCGCATTGTATTAGTCATGTTCATTAATCCCGTACCGTGGTGCGTCCTTCCCCCGATTCCACTTTACGACGCAGGCGGGGTCAAACAAAATGCCGCCCGGCCAACAGAAGCTGAAAAAAACGAGGGAAGTCTCTATGTTCACTATTTACGGACGCGCCAATTCATCCAATGTCCGCAAGGTACTTTGGCTGTGTGATGAAATCGGTCAGACAGATTACGAACGGCTCGATTACGGTCGCGGGTACAAGGCGTGCAGTTCGCCGGAGTATTTGGAACTCAACCCCAACATGGTGGTCCCCACTCTCGTGGACGGCGATCTGGTTATCTGGGAATC
>DEIT01000171.1:7760-9646 GCA_002352635.1 Hyphomicrobiaceae bacterium UBA2767
CAATGCGTATGTGGCGGGCAGGCATCTCACGATTGCAGACTGTGCGATCGGCATGTTCGTCCATCGCTGGTTTGCGCTGCCCGTTGATCGCCAGGACCTGCCGGCCCTTACCTCCTACTACGAGCTCTTGAAGCAACGCGAACCGTTCGAGAAATGGATTGTCGGCCAGGGCGTGTAATGAAAAAGATTGGAATGATCGGTGGTCTGAGCTGGGTCTCGACCGCGGCCTACTACCGTCTCATCAATGAGTTGACACAAAAGAAACTCGGTGGCGTCAGCTCGGCGCACCTCATTCTGGAGAGCGTCAACCGTCAGGAATATGTCGAAGCGGTCATCGACCGGGGCGATGAAGGTGCGGCGTGCCAAATTATTCTTGAGGCCGCACGTTCGATAGAGCGCGGCGGCGCGGAGTTCATCGTCATCAGCTGCAACGACGTTCACCGCTTCGTTCCTGCAATCACGCCGCAGATCAAGATACCGTTTCTGCACATCGCAGAAGCAACAGCCGAGGCAATCACGGCGGCGGGCATCAAAAGCGTCGCATTGCTCGGCGTGCGCAAGACGATGGAGGAGCCGTTCTATCCCGACATACTCAAAAGCCACGGCATTGAGACCATCATCCCGGATGAAGCAGAGAAGACCACCATTCACGACTCGATCTATAACGAGCTGGTCAAGAATGTGTTTCTCGACACAACGCGGGCACGTTACGTCGAGATAATCCGCGCGTTACAATCGCGCGGCGCCGAAGGCGTCATTCTGGGCTGTACCGAAATCCCGCTGCTGCTGAGCGACGATGATGTCGACGTACCCGCCTTCTCGACAACGGACATCCATTGCCGAGCTGCAATCGCGGAGGCCATCTCACAGTGAAGAAAATAGGCATGATCGGTGGCTTGAGCTGGGTTTCGACCGCGGCTTACTACCGTCTCATCAATGAGATCATGCAGAAGAAACTTGGCGGCGTGAGCTCGGCGCACCTGCTGCTTGAGAGCATCAACCGGGAGGAATACATAGATGCGGCCGAGAAGCGCGGTGATGACAGGACAGCATGCGATATCGTTCTCAAAGCCGCCCAATCCGTCGAACGCGGTAGCGCGGCATTCATCGTCATGGCCTGCAACGGCGCACACCGGTTCGTTCCAGAGATCGAACTGCAGATCGAGATACCGTTCCTGCATATTGCGGACACGACGGCCCTAGCAATCAAGGCGGCGAACATATCGAGTGTTGCAATATTGGGCATGCGCCAGACCATGGAAGGGCAGTTTTATCCCGAAGCACTCGAGCGGCACGGCATCGCGACCATCGTTCCGGAAGAAGCCGAGAAGTCCTTCATTCACGACTCGATCCTGAGCGAATTGGTCAGGAACATCTTCCTCGACACGACACGCGCGCGTTATGTCGAGATTATCCGGGATCTGCATGCACGCGGCGCTGAGGGCGTCATACTGGGGTGTACGGAGATTCCATTGCTGGTGAGCGAAAACGATGTCGACGTGCCCATCTTCTCAACCACCGACATTCATTGCCGCGCGGCTGTTGAGATGGCCCTCACGCACTAGAGCATCATCAATTCAATCCAGATCATGGCCTGCTGCGGCGAAGTAGTTGCGGCATTCGGCCGACCTGACGGCGTTGAGGCCATCAGCGATGGTGGACCAGAGATCATCGACGGTTCTGGCGGCGGCTTGTCGAAGCAGAGTCTTGATTTTCGAGAAGGCCATACTCGAACAGGCTGAGTTCAACTTTTACCGAAAACCAGGATTAGGTCGGCTGTCTCAATTTGGCCAGCAAAGAAACCAGCATCCTTGGTCCCCTTAGATTTCAGCGTCTC
The DNA here is from genome assembly GCA_002352635.1 of Hyphomicrobiaceae bacterium UBA2767. Lineage (GTDB taxonomy): Bacteria > Pseudomonadota > Alphaproteobacteria > Rhizobiales > Methyloligellaceae > UBA2767. Next base: position 9,598 of record DEIT01000171.1, read on the forward strand.
TAAAACTTGCGCAGTTTCTTCGGCGCCCGCCTTGCAAGTTTCAGGTCGA
>DEIT01000171.1:9756-10612 GCA_002352635.1 Hyphomicrobiaceae bacterium UBA2767
CTGACGGCCGCCGCCTCCAAACCTGCCGCAAGATCAGCCTGTCCTATCACGATGCCCTCGTCGCCCCAGCCAGGCCAGGAGTTTGTCGCCATATTGTATGCGATGATCTTGGCCACCTCTTTCATCTTCAGAGCTGACTTTTGGTCCTCACTAGCAAACGCTTCAGCCGAATCCAAGCAGTAGCGAATGCCGGCGTTCGAGAGCGCCGCCATTATCTGAACGCTCTTGCGTTCCGAATACGCGGTTTGAGAGGCCTTGGCGTAGATTTGTGCGATCGTATGTTGATCTGAGCAGGACTCAATTGTGTTGCACGCCGAAGGGACATCACCATGGGCGGCCACCTCCAGCGCCTCACTGGAAAGTCTTGCCAACTCTTCCTCGCTTGCAGTCATCTAGATCTCCTTCGAGACAGACAACCCAAATCTCTGCACACGAAGACCAAGTCGACGTCGAGCTCCTCACAGCCCCACAAGACCTTGCGAACATTGATCGAGGTAGCCTTCCCCAGGATCTTGATGGAGGGTGTATTCACCTAACTCTGCCCGGCCAAGACCTTCGCCTCCTCGACCAGATTGGCCGGTACGTTAAGGCCCTCGCTCGCTGCCGCCTTGCGCAATGCCTCGCGTTTTCCACCGGGCAGCCGGGCGCCCTCCTGGGCCGTAATGCTTTCAAGGATCGCTTCGACGCGTTTGAGAAAGTGATCGCGGCCCGCAAAGGCATCAGGGTCGATGACAATCAGCAGTTCGCCTACGGAAGGTGGGGCACCGTCGGTGGTGAAGAAGGAGGTAGCTTCGGTCGAGAGCGCGCTTCCCGTGAGAGGTGCTGCAAGAATTTCAACCATGAGCCCGAGTGCGGC
>DEIT01000139.1:0-331 GCA_002352635.1 Hyphomicrobiaceae bacterium UBA2767
TATCTCTGAGCCGTCATCCTTGCCTGCGCGGCGCAGCAATTCGATCATGTCAGCGAGGAGTAGCAACAAGACGCAGACCAGCGTGACAGCGAAAATCGCCGTCAGAAAGCGCATCGAAACGTAGCGCGCAAAGGTCCACCCAGCAGTCATCCCACACGTCCGCCGTTCTGTTCGGTCTTAACCCCCAACACGGCCAGTAGTTTTTCGTTGAAAATCTGGAGCTTAGCGAGTGCATCCAGATTGATTCTATGCCGTGTATATGGTGCCATTCTAACGCTTGCCGTGAAGCCTGCAACGATAATCGCGCCAATCGGAATGCCATAAACCATGA
>DEIT01000139.1:506-12812 GCA_002352635.1 Hyphomicrobiaceae bacterium UBA2767
CGCTTATAGTCAGGATTATTTGGGTTCGGATTCATCAGTTCGGAGAGATACAGCTCCCCGCGTCGCAAATTGGTGACCTTTGATTTCGGGCCATACTGGGTAATATCGAAAATATACTGCTCAAAGGCGACAATCTGGACGCCATCGTCGTCCTTTTTCGTCTTTTCTTGGCGATGTATGTGGCCATCGCGCATCACCATGTAGGCGCCGTCGTCGTTGGTGATGATCTGACCGCGATTGGCAAGATAGGTCATGATCAAATCGGGAGACCGGGAATCATGGATAATCAGGCCGATGAGTTCGCCATTGATGGCGCGGTCGCGAATGTGAAACGTCAAACCGCGTTCCGGTGCTGAAAAACGGCCCGGCTGAAGCACTTGGGAAATCAGGTCCGTCCGCACCTGGTTGATGTGGACCCGTAATTGCCGAAGGCTTGCCGGGGTCACAAAGAGGTTGAACAGCACCACGATCACGGTGAGCAGAGTGGCGAGGGTGAGGCAGGGAAAGGCGATCCGCCATATCGGTGCGCCAGCCGCAGACATGACAATGAGCTCGCTGTCGCTGTTGATCCGGTCAAATGTGTAGAGACATGCAATGAGAAACGCGACGGGCGCAATAATCGCAATGAGCGCCGGCAAGGCGAGCGACGTTATTTTCAACAGGAGAATGATCGACTGTCCCTGCGTGGTCAGCAGCTCCAGCTTGGCGAGCGCGCTGGCCAACCAGATGATGGTCGTCAACGTGGTAAGGATCAGCAAAAAGCTGCTGGCAAGCTGCCGAAAAAGATAGCGGCTGAAAAGGTCCATGACTGACCCGTTAGATTCCCCGTAAGATGCTCCGGACCCTGACTAATTCCCCCGAAGGTTCCGGCACGCCATGTCTATGTTGTAATTGAAATTTTCATCACGCCAACATGGCGGAAATTCGACCGAAAAAGGCAGGCCTTGCCATCATGGTGAACACGAACTACGTACCCGAGCATAGAGATTTCCGATGACCGCCCGGCCGAGCCAGCCATATTGCTCCTGCCTTACCCGCAATCACAGGGTTGGCCGCACGTCAAAAAGGTATTTTCATGAGCAAACCGACAGCTATTTCCTTCGCCAATATTGCACCTGTCAAACAGGGCGTTGTGGTCCTGCTTGCAGAAGATGGACCGACCTTCTCGCCTGCCGGAAAGGCGTTCGATAAAGCTTGTGGTGGTGCATTATCAAAAGCTGCTAAAGAGCGGAAATTCAAAGGAAAAAAGAAATCATCTTTGGATGTTCTTGTGCCGGGCGGGTTGGGCCTCTCCCGCCTGCTCATCGTTGGGGTTGGAACCCTCAAGGATGCCACTGACAATGACTGGGTAGAGCTTGGGGGAACCATCAGGGGGAAGCTGAGCGGGCGCGACGGCCCAAATGCGACGCTTGTGCTGGAACGTCCGAAACGACCCCATGATGTGGATGGCGAACAGGCTGCGCAGGTGGCGCTTGGAGTTATGTTGCGCGGCTACAAGTTCAACAAATACAAGACAAAATCAGGAAAAAAAGATGACGAGCGTGGCAATAATGACACGGATTTAGCCAAGCTCACGATCCAATGTTCCAATGCGGCAGCCGCGCGGCGCGAATCTGGGGTCAGCAAGGCAATGGGCGAGGGGATCAATCTCGCCCGTGATCTGGTCAATGAACCGGCCAATATTCTAGGCCCGAAGGAGTTTGCAGACCGGGCAAAGGCGCTTTCGAAACTCGGCGTCAAGGTTCAGTTGGTCGACGAAAAAGCGATGCGTCAGCTCGGCATGGACGCGTTGCTGGCCGTGGGGCAGGGGAGTGCCCGCCCGACTATCATGGCCATTATGGAGTGGAAGGGAGCAGGTGCGAAGGGCGGCAAGCCCGTTGCCATTGTCGGCAAGGGGGTCACCTTTGATACAGGCGGCATTTCCATCAAGCCGGCCGCGAGCATGGGCGACATGAAAGGCGATATGGCGGGTGCTGCGTGTGTTGTCGGCCTGATGCATGCGCTTGCCGCGCGCAAGGCAAAGGTAAACGCGGTCGGGCTAATCGGCCTGGTTGAGAATATGCCCAGCGGCACGGCAACACGGCCGGGCGATGTGGTCGGCTCAATGTCGGGCCAGTCGATTGAAGTTCTTAACACCGACGCGGAAGGCCGGTTGGTCCTTGCCGATGTGCTCTGGTATGCCCAAGAGAAATTCAAGCCCAAATGGGTTGTCAATCTGGCGACGTTAACGGGTGCCATCCTGGTGGCGCTGGGCAACGAACATGCCGGGCTCTTCTCCAACGATGATGCGTTAAGCGAAAAGCTGACCAAGTCTGGTCTGGCAGTCGGGGAGAAGGTCTGGCGACTTCCTCTCGGCCCCAAGTATGACGAGATGATCAAGTCTGATATCGCGGACATGAAAAATATCGGCGGGCGATGGGGCGGCTCGATTACGGCTGCGCAATTCCTTCAACGCTTTGTCAAGGAGGGCACCCCCTGGGCGCATCTCGATATCGCAGGCACTGGCATGGGTTCCCCCAAGACTGAAATCAATCAGAGTTGGGGTTCGGGATTTGGCGTACGTTTGTTGAACCGGCTCATCGCTGACAACGAGGAGAGCTGATGGGGTGGTTCAGGGGTCTCGGCCGCAACGGAAATATGCCTGACAACGCAATATCTATTATTTTACATAATATACATTATGCGAATCACGCCGTGATTTGTTCACCTAGATCAGAGGGTTAATTGGTTAAGGCCAAGCACGATATCGCCGACCTCCTCTCCATCATGGCGGCGCTCAGGACGCCTGTCACGGGCTGCCCCTGGGACCTTGAGCAGACCTACGCGACTATTGTCCCCTACACCATCGAAGAAGCCTATGAGGTGGCTGATGCCATCGAACGCGAGGATTTCAACGCGCTGAAAGATGAGCTTGGAGACTTGCTGTTGCAGGTCGTTTATCACGCGCGTATGGCCGAGGAAGATGGCGAATTCAGCTTTGACGATGTGGTTGGTGCGATCTGTGAAAAGATGATCCGCCGGCATCCTCATGTCTTTGGAGATGAGAAAGAACGGGCCAACGTAGACCTGGACGGTCTGTGGGAACGGGTCAAGGCGCAGGAGAAATCTGCGGGGCAATCTGGTTCTGATCCAAAGGGCTCTGAAAGCGTGCTGGATGGCGTGCCACATGCCCTGCCCGCGCTGCTTCGCGCCGTCAAACTACAAAACAAGGCAGCCCGCGTTGGGTTCGACTGGCCGTCCATGGAGCCGGTGTTTGACAAGCTCAAGGAAGAGATGGGTGAACTGGAAGAAGCAGTTGCAGGCGGCAAGCCTCGCAGTGAAGACATCGCGGAGGAATTCGGCGATATGCTTTTCGTTGTTGCCAATCTTGCACGTCACCTTCAGCTGGACCCGGAAGACGTCTTGCGCCGCGCGAATGGGAAGTTCGTCGGCCGCTTCAACAGGATCGAGCAGATGCTGGCGGTTGAAGGGCGTACGCCAAACGACTCCAATTTGGAGGAAATGGATCAGCTCTGGAACAAGGTGAAGTCAGAAGAACGAGCAAAAGACGTGGAGCCTTCGTGATCGTCCTTACTCGGCGGCAATCCGCGAGCGTCGGTATCGACGGTTAAACTGATCGAGTTTGGTACCAGAAATTCTCACTTCGATCGTCGTCCGGCCATCATCGTCGGTACTTGAAGTGAGTACATTGGCATTGTCGTGTAGCCAACTCATCAGCGCGCCGTCTTGCGGCTGCAGCACGATCTCCACCGGCTTCATATCCTCGTTGAGTTTGTTCTCGACTGCTGCGCGCAATTCGTTGACGCCCTCGCCGGAAATCGCCGAAACACAGATCGCTCCAACGCGTGCCGCTGTATTGCGCACCTCACTGGCACGCTCGTCGTCGAGCAAGTCGACTTTGTTCCAGATTTCCAAAACGCGGCCGTCGCTCTGCGCTGTGTCAACGCCCAGCTCACCAAGTATCTGCCTGACGTCGGCGCGCTGGGCATCCGTCTCTTCACTTGCGATATCCCGCACATGAAGGATCAAGTCAGCCTCGAGTACTTCTTCAAGCGTTGCTCGGAACGCCGCGATAAGACTGGTCGGCAGGTTGGAGATAAATCCGACCGTATCGGACAGGATGGCCTTTGCCCCTTGTGGAAGCGAAATCTCGCGCATTGTCGGGTCGAGTGTGGCGAAGAGAAGATTTCTGGCATCAACCCCTGCCCCGGTCAGCGTATTGAAGAGCGTTGACTTCCCGGCGTTCGTGTAACCCACGAGCGCGACAACCGGATAAGGCACGCGCTTTCGGCCTTCACGGTGCAGAGCACGGGTGCGCTTGACCTGATCGAGTTCGCGGCGAATGCGCACAATCTTCTCCTGCAGTGCGCGCCTGTCTGCCTCGATCTGTGTCTCGCCTGGGCCGCCCAGAAAGCCCACACCACCTCGCTGGCGTTCAAGATGGGTCCAGCTCCGCACCAGCCGGCTCTTCTGATAAGTCAAATGGGCGAGTTCCACTTGCAGACGCCCTTCGCGCGTCTGCGCCCGCTCACCAAAGATCTCGAGAATCAATCCGGTTCGGTCGAGCACTTTGACCTTCCACGCCTTTTCGAGATTGCGCTGTTGGACGGGGGCAAGTGGATGGTCGACGACAACGAGGTCCACGTCTTCAGCGGCACTGATCCCTTTTAGTTCTTCGACCTTGCCCGAGCCGAAGAGTGTACCTGGATGCGGTCGTGCAATCGGGACAATGCCGCTGGAGCGAATATCAAGCCCGATTGCGTGGGCAAGACCGACCGCTTCGGCAAGCCGCGCTTGCTCCGAGCGAGTTTCAACTTCACCTGTGCCGGCAGCCAGGCCATGTTTGGTTTTCGAAGTTTTCCGCGCGGGCCTGCGCAGGATCGGGCACAACACCATGGCGCGCGTCGGCGCAAGCCTGGTTTCAAGCCCCTTCCCTTTTTGTGGAATGTCGAGTGGTTTTGACTTCAACCTGTTCGGGTCAACGCTACGCAATGATCAGGTCTACCCCTCTTCGTCCTGCACTTCCCCGTCCAGCAATTGAACCGGTTGCCCGGGCATGATCGTCGAAATGGCGTGCTTGTAAACCAGTTGCGAGTGACCGTCGCGGCGAAGCAGCACGCAGAAATTGTCAAACCAAGTCACGACGCCCTGAAGCTTTACACCATTTACAAGAAATATTGTGAGCGGCGTCTTATTTTTTCTAACGTGATTTAGAAATATATCCTGGAGGCTTTGCGATCTTTCTGCGGCCATGAGTATTCCGTCTTTTTTGCAGACAAAAAACTTGTCTGCTTTGTTGGGACTATAGCACCTCTTATGACAATAGCATTACGCAGATGTATCGATTCGAATCTATTAGACGCCAATGGAGTGGATCGCCGCAAGCCGCAAGATCAGAATCTACGCTAAATTGTTGAAAGAGCTTATCTTATTATTCACTAGAGGCGCTGAATCTCACTCAACCCATGGTTGAAAATGTTATCTTTTGACACTTTGATGCGATGAGGTCCTTTTGTTTCACGATGAGTTTCAATTCACTCACAGTTGCCAGTCAAAGGTGTCTCAAGAATTCGCTTGCCGTCAATCCCGCCAGAACACGACGTTGAAAAACGATAGCAAGGCAAGAATTTCCACGCGTCCGAATATCATTCCGGCACATAAGACCAGCTGTGCAAACGGCCCCATCTGCGCATAGGTCGGGGCGTCAGGGTAATCGACGATCCGTGCGAATTCGTAGGCCGGACCAATGTTTGATACCGACCCTGCGGCAGCAAGCAGTGCTCCTGAAAATGGCACTCCGGTCCAGGAGACAGCCATGGCGATTGCACCAACGACCAGCATGAAAGCCGTCAGCAATATCCATGTCGATTTGAGAATTTCGTTGTCGATTGCCTCTGTAGCCTGGCGCGCAGGACGCACTCCGTGCGGATAAACCAATAACCGAAACTCATGGTCGAGCTGACGTAGCATGGATGCGACACGATAGACCTTGAGCCCACCCGCGGTGGAAAAGCGTCCGCCTCCGACAATGCACAGACAGAGCAGTGCTATGTATGGAATGAGCAAATGCGTCTGTTCGGAAATCGCAAATCCGGTTGTAGAAATGATGGAGGCAGCAGAAGCAAGTCCCAGAGTGAGCGTGTGAATGAAGACAGGGACGCTCAACTCACCCGTCTTGATCGCAAGTGCGATGGCAAGCAAGATGCCAAACGCCATAACTATCCAGACAATCCAGAGCGGTTCATGCGTTTCGCGGACGATTGCCCAGCGCCTCTGAAAAATGGTGCGTATCCAGATGATGCTGATGGCACCAATCACCATGAAAAAAGCGAGTGCAAGTTCTGCCATCGGTGATCCGTAGAGAGCGATTGTGCCCTCCCTTGGCATGAACCCCCCTGTCGACAGCGTCGAAAGAGACAGGCAAAAGGCATCGAATGCGGGAATTCCGGAGACCGACAGCGCAATGAAACATGCAGATGTAAGCACAGCATAAAGGGGAGTGATTTCACGGAGCGCCTCCTTCATGTGAAGCGCTGTTCCGTGTGTGCTGTTTCCCACCAGCCGGAGTTGCCGGTCATGCAGCGCTGTTCCGGACAAGGGCCCGAGCAGAGCGGCCAACGTGACAAGCGTCGCCAGGCCGCCAAGCCACTGCAACAGCGACCGCCATACGATGATGCTGGCAGGAACCTGCGACAAATCAGACAATACGGTTGCACCGGTGGTCGTGAAACCTGATGTCGCCTCAAAATAGGCGGGGATAGCCTCTTTTGGAAAACCGGAGGCGTAAAATGGAAACGCCGCGGCAACTGGAACCACAATCCAGACCAGCGACAGCAGTAACAGGCTCTGGCGTCGGCCAGAAAATATCTCTCGGCTCTTGAAGGCGATGATCAGGCACCCGGCGATGAAGCCAACGGCAATAGCTGGCACCAAAAACGCCTGCACATGGGCGATGGAGTCGCGTGCGACGGCAAATGTTGCGGGCACGAGCATAGCCGCTGAAAGGGCCGCCAGGACCCACCCAAGAATGTATAGCACTGCGACTGCGCGCATTGCGGCGTCGACCCTTAAAAGAATTCGAGGCTGACGCGGAACATCTGTTCGACATCATGCACGCTTTCCGCGGTGGCGAACATGACGACGCGGTCGTGAGCATGAATTTCCGTATTGCCGTCGGGAATGCGAACCTCGCCTTCACGCAGAATGGCGCCAATGCGTAGGCCATCAGGAAGCTCGATGTCCCTGAGCGGCCTGCCCACCAGAGGCGAGGTTTCCAGTGCTTCTGCTTCGATCACCTCCCCTGCTCCGTTCTGGATCGAATGCACTGCGCGTATCCGGCCGCGTCGGACATGCTGCAAGACCCGTGAGACAGTAATCGCCCTTGGATTGATGCTGGCTTCGATGCCAAGCGAGCGAACCATGTCGGTGTAGCTGGTATTGTTGAGAAGACAGAGTGATCGTTCGCAACCGAGCCGGTCCGCCATGATACAGGAAAGAATGTTCACCTGGTCGTCATTGGTGAGCGCAACCATTGTATCGGCGTTTGTTACATCGGCTTCTTTCAGGACCTCTTCATCCAGTGCGCTTCCGTTGAGTACGACAGTCTTGTTCAGTTGCTCAGCGATCTCAACCGCGCGTTCCCGGTCGGACTCCACCAGTTTAAGTCGAACTGCGTTGTGCAACTGCTCCAACCGGTTGGCGACATACAAGCCGATATTTCCACCACCCCCAATAATGACGCGCCTTGCCTGCTCTTCGTCATGCCCGAAGATCTTGAGCGTACGCTCCACCTGATCGTTTGGCGCAACGAAATAGGCGTCATCTCCGGCAAGAAGCTGGTCGGCCCCGTGAGGAACAAATAACTGTCCACCCCTCACCACGGCGACAACGACTGACGGAAGATCCGGAAACAGTTCGGTCAATTGCTTCAGCGGCGTATCCACAACCGGGCAATCTTCCTCGCACGTAACGCCAACGACACTGATCTTCCCGTCGCCAAAACTGACCGTTTCGAATGCGCCGGGTACGCTCAACCGCCGCAGCACCATGTCACCTACCTCTATCTCTGGCGAGATGATGACGTCTATCGGCATGTGTTCGCGAGAGAAGAGGTCCCGCCAATGGGGTTCCAGATAACTCTGCGCGCGAATGCGGGCGATCTTTGTCGGGATATTGAAGAGCGAATGAGCAACCTGGCAGGCCACCATGTTGACTTCATCATGGAGCGTAACCGCAATGATCATGTCGGCGTCCGCTGCGCCGGCGTCGTCTAGTACATCTGGATGTGAGCCGTGGCCTACAAAACCCCGCACATCAAGAATGTCACTCACCCGCTGAATAAGTTCGGGAGAATTGTCGATGATTGAGACGTCGTTGTCTTCGGCCGACAGGCGCTCGGCGATTCCGAAGCCGACTTGGCCGGCCCCGCATATAAGGACCTTCATTTTGCCTTGCCCCTAAAGGTTTCTCAGCCGCATTCCCCGTGCGAGGCTGCAAGGTATAGCGCAGCTCAGACTGCATGTGGGTCAAAAATTTCTATCTAATTGAAGTTATTTGGTAATTTCAAACCGCTAGAGTGCTGTGCGTTCCCCCGACGGGACCCCAAGGCCGCGGAGTTTGCGATGCAGTGCCGACCGCTCCATGCCGACGAACTCCGCGGTACGCGAAATGTTCCCTCCAAAACGATTGATTTGAGCAACCAGATACTCGCGCTCGAAAATTTCACGAGCATCCCGGAGCGGTAGCGACATGAGCTGTTCGCCGGAACTGCGCTCCTGGGAAAGTGGTACCGGATTGGCGATTTCGTCGGGCAGCATTTCAACACTTATCGGTGTCTTCGGGTCTCCGCCACTGAGGATAAGCAAGCGTTCCACATTGTTGCGTAGCTGGCGCACATTTCCCGGCCAGTCATGTGATTGCAGCACAGCCATTGCGTCGTCGCCGATCCGGCGTGGCTGAAGTCCTGAAGCGACGGCCAGTTGTGCCACGAAGTATTTGACGAGTGCCGGAATATCCTCGCGCCGGTCGGAGAGTGCCGGTACAGCCAGAGGGACCACACTCAGCCTGTGAAACAGATCCTCCCTGAAATTACCGGTTGAAATGTCCTGTTCAAGGTCACGGCTGGTTGAGGACACGATCCGTACTTCAACGTGAACTTTGGGTCCCCCACCGAGCCGCTGGAATTTTTGCTCGACAAGCACGCGAAGCACCTTGCCCTGGGTTTCCATCGGCATGTCCGCGACTTCGTCGATATACAGCGTTCCGCCATGTGCTTCTTCAAGCGCTCCGACCTTGTGCTGGCCGCTGGTTCCTTCCTCGGTGCCAAAAAGCTCGATTTCAACGCGGTCCGGGGCCATTGCGGCCGCGTTCAATGCGACAAACGGCGCGTCCGCTCGTGCTGAGCTCTCATGCAGAACCCTTGCCGCGAGCTCTTTTCCTGATCCCGACGGACCGGTGATCAGTATCCGGCTGTTGGTCGGTGCAACTTTCTCGATGGCCTGCCGCAAATGGTTCATTGCGGTTGATTTTCCGACCATTTCGGCACTTTGCGTGCTGCGTTCCTTCAATTGCCGGTTTTCGCGCTTTAGCGCAGAGGCTTCCAGGGCGCGTGTTGTCACCAGTACCAGACGGTCAGCCTTGAATGGTTTCTCGATATAGTCATAGGCACCCCGCTTGATCGCGGCGACGGCCGTTTCGATATTGCCATGGCCTGAAATGATGACAATCGGAAGATCGGAATGGGTCTTCTTGATACGATCGAGCAGCTCCAGTCCATCGAGCTCGCTGCCCTGCAGCCAGATATCAAGAATGATCAGAGAGGGTCTGCGTTCTTCAATGGCATTCAGCGCCTCGGTGCTGTCCTTGGCCAACCGGGTTCCGTGCCCTTCATCTTCCAGAATTCCTGATATGAGCTCACGAATATCGGTTTCGTCATCGACAATGAGGAGGTCAGACGCCATGAGTCACTCCTTGAACCGTAGTGGTCTGTTTCTTGGAACGTGCCCGTTTCGGCTTGCGCTTTGCCGGCGTTTTCCGGGGAGATGATTTCGTCTTGGATGCGGTTGCAGATTTGTTCGTCGCGGGTCTCTTGCGTGATTTTTCTGAATTGGGAGATGCGTCCCCGGCGTCAAGCGCCCCTTCCATAGCCGGGAAGTCGAGTCGCACACATGCACCGCCAACCTTCCCGCTCCGCTTTGGCGCATCGCGCAACTGCAGCCGTCCTCCATGCTGTTCGGTAATTTTCTGGACGATTGCCAAGCCAAGCCCCGTCCCCTTTTCGCGGGTCGTCATATAGGGTTCTACCAGACGATTTCGGTTTTCCTTCGGAAGGCCCTTTCCGTTGTCGATGACCTCGATGATGACCCGTCCGGCACGCATTCGCACGCGCGTTACGATTTCTCCTTTGACGCCTGTGTCCGGCTCGATTGCTTCATTGGCGTTCTTCACCAGATTCGTAATGGCTTGGGACATCAACCGCCGGTCGCAGTTCATAAATACCGGTTTGGTGGGCAGGTCGAGCTCGAAGCTAATTTCCGGATGGCTCACCTGGAAAAGGAACACGGCTTCGCGCGTAATTTCGCGGATGTCGGATTTTTCCATAGTCGGTTTGGGCATTCGCGCAAAGGCGGAGAATTCGTCGACCATGCGACCGATATCTTCAACCTGACGGATAATGGTATCGGTGCAGCGGTCGAACACCTCCCGGTCACCAGTGATCGTGTCGCCATACTTACGTCGGATGCGTTCAGCGGACAGCTGAATGGGCGTCAGTGGATTCTTGATTTCATGGGCAATCCGCCGGGCTATGTCAGCCCACGCGGATGAGCGTTGAGCTGTCACCAGTTCGGTGACATCGTCGAACGTGATCACATACCCATACTCGGTCTTCCCCGAGCGCTCGCTGGTCACGCGGACGGCAAAATTGCGTTCCTGGCCGCCCCGGACGAGGTGCACCTGATCCAGCACGGGTTTTTTGCCCTGTTTGCGGCCAAGCTCGAACAGATTTGCAAACTCGGGAACCGCACTCGCGATGTCATTGCCGACCAACTGTTTTTTGCCACTGATAAGCAAGGTCTCCGCCGATGGGTTTGCAAGCGTGACAACGCCCTTGGTGTCGAGCCCAATTACACCTGCAGTTACACCTGACAGCACAGTTTCGATGAAGCGCCGGCGCTCATCAAGGATGGCATTGGTGTCGACCAGCTGATCGCGCTGGACCTGAAGTTCGTGCGTCATGTCATTGAATGTCGTGCCGAGTTTTTTGAGGTCACCTTCTGAGTCGCTCGGTGTGACCTGTACGTCCAAATTGCCTTTCGAAACCTGGTTTGCAGCGCCGATAAGCTGGCGGATGGGTGAAACCAGCCGGTTGGCAAACCACAGACCGCTCCAGATTGCAGCCAGCAGGAGTGTCAGTGCGATCGCGACATACATCAGCGCGAACGCCATCTGCACGTCCGTCCGCCGTTCGGACAGGGCCCGGTATTCGCGCTCGCTCGCTTTCGTTTCACGCAAGAGTTGGAGAACTTGCGGGTTTACCGGTCGGACGATGTAAAGATAGCTGTCGGCAAAACCTTCAAGTTTCTTGATGGCCGCGACCCGGTTGGTTTTGCCAGGTGCAATGATGACGGCTTTGCCATCTTTCGCTTTTTCCAGGACATCTTTTGGCGGGGCGACATATGGGTCGTTATACAGTTTGCCCGCGGAGGCCAGCGCTTCGGCCTTATCGTCAATAATATAGGCAACCGGTATGGAACGGATTGCCGCCTGTGCGGCCAGGAATCTGGCGAAACTTTTTGGTTTGGTTCTGACAAGACCGGCCGCCTCGTCGATGTCGGCGGCCATTGAAATAACGTCGGACCGGATGATCTGACCGTGTTCATTGAGGTACGCGGTCGCGACATCGACCGAGTTTTGCACAATCAGATTGGTGCGCTTTGAAAACCAGTGGTCAAGACCACGATCGAGCGACACGCTGGCGAAGACGGCGAGAAGGATAGCCGGCAATACGGCGATGATGCTGAAAAGGCCGACAATCCGTACGTGGAGCCGCGCACCTGCCGCCTGGCGCCGCCGCGCAACCCACAATCCGGCTACCTGCCAGGCTATGAGGGCGATCATGCCAAGCGCCAGGACCGCATTGATCAACAGCATTGTCACCACGACCGTATGCGTCGGGGCAATCGGGGTCAGTCCTGTCAGGATCAGGTAAGTCGCAAGGCCCGAGAGGATTGATAAAGCGACCAGACCCACGCCGAAGAAAAATGAGGGTTTGCCGGTCGCGGCCGTCCAGTTTTGCAGGGGTGAACT
>DEIT01000139.1:12895-21600 GCA_002352635.1 Hyphomicrobiaceae bacterium UBA2767
GTGGGCAAAAAATGGGCGCATTCTCGCAGAATCTCGCATGATTTGATCAGAGCGGCGCGCCGACGCACTCAAACCCTGATGCAAAATAATCACAATGTGGCACATTGGCGACAAATTGTTGCGAAAATAGGACGACAGCCCTAACACCACAGAAATGGCATGAGGCGGCGGTTTTCAGGCGGAAGACCGGATAACTTTCAGGTCCAGATCACGGATCTTCTTGCGCAATGTGTTGCGGTTCAGCCCAAGCAATTCCGAAGCACGAATCTGGTTCCCTCGTGTGGCTGCCAGTGCGGCAGTTATGAGCGGCGGCTCGACCATCCGCAAAATCCGTTGATACAGACCGGGTGGCGGTAACTCCCCGCCGAAGTCAGCGAAATACTCGGCCAAAAACCTCTCAAGCGATTGGCTGATGTCCAGATCACCCGGATCACTTCCATCGAACGCTTCCATCACATTGCTTGAGAGTTCTGCCTCCACAAGATCGACGGTGATCGTGTCTTGCGTGTAAAGCGCAGCGAGGCGACGGACGAGATTTTCGAGCTCTCGTACGTTGCCGGGCCAATGGTGCTGTTTCATCCGTTCGATGGATGCTGCATCGATGCTTTTGGCTGGCAGGCCTTCCGACTCCGCCTGGCGTAGAAAATGGCGCGTCAGGTCTCCGAGATCTTCCTTGCGCTCGCGCACGGGCGGTATGCGCAGTGGCACCACATTCAGGCGATAGAAAAGGTCCTCGCGAAACAGCCCCTGATCGATCTGATGTTGGAGGTCTCGGTGGGTGGCGGCAATGATGCGAACATTGGTCTTGATTGGCGTACGACCGCCCACAGTCGTGTACTCGCCTTCCTGCAAAACCCTTAGCAACCGCGTCTGTGCCTCCATGGGCATATCCCCGATCTCATCGAGGAACAGCGTGCCGCCCTCCGCCTGCTCGAAGCGGCCGATATGGCGCGTCTGCGCCCCGGTAAATGCGCCCTTCTCGTGGCCAAATAATTCCGATTCAATCAATTCGCGCGGGATTGCCGCCATGTTGATCGCAACAAAGGGGCCGTTACGCCTGGTTCCATATTCGTGCAGCGCGCGTGCCACCAACTCCTTGCCGGTTCCCGATTCGCCGGTAATCATGGCCGTCAGGTCTGTTTGTGTCAGCCGCGCCAGCACCCGGTAGATCTCCTGCATCGGTGCAGACCGTCCGATCAGAGGGAATTCATCAGCGCGGGTTTCGCGTACAGGCTGCACCTTGGCACGCGGTTCAGTCAGGGCACGGCCGACGATTGCTACAAGTTCATTCAGGTCAAACGGCTTGGGCAGATACTCGTATGCCCCGCACTCCGCAGCCGTGATGGCGGTCATCAACGTGTTCTGGGCGCTCATCACCACAATCGGCAGATCAGGACGGATCTTCTTGACTTTGGGAATGAGATCGAACGCGTTTTCATCCGGCATGATCACGTCGGTTACGACAAGATCGCCAAGACCCTGTGATACCCACTGCCACAGTGTTGCGGCGTTGCCCGTGGCGCGCGGAACGTATCCGGCTCTCGCAAATGCCTGATTCAGCACTGTGCGGATTGCCGCGTCATCGTCAGCAATGAGGATATTGCCTTTGCTCATGATGCTGCTCCTGCTTCGTCCTGCTTTCCTGCCCCGTCATGCATTGGCAACAGCGCCCGGAAGGTCGTACCTCCCGGAGCGCTATCGCATTCGATGATGCCACCGTGGTCGCCGATGAATTTCGCAACAAGCGCGAGCCCCAATCCGCTGCCCGATGGTTTGGTCGTAACGAATGGTTCAAACAGGTGCCGACGCAATTCCGACGGCACGCCGGGGCCGTTGTCCCTGATGGCGATTTCAAGTGGCAGAGAGATGCGGGTTGCGGAGCCGGGCACCGAAAGTCGCACGCCGGGACGAAACGCAGTGCTCAGAACGATCTTGCCATCACTGCGTTCACTTCCGATCGCCTCACTCGCATTTTTGAGCAGATTGAGGAATGCCTGAATGAGCTTGTCGCGCGATCCTGGAACAGCTGGAAGAGAGGGATCATATTCTTCTATCAATTTGATATGGCTGGCAAAACCCGCTTGAGCTATCTTTCTGACATGATCAAGAACGTCATGAATATTGACCGCTTCTTTAATCAGCGGACGCTCATCACCAAACACTTCCATGCGGTCGACCAGATCGCAGATACGATCCGACTCTGCGCATATGAGCTGTGTCAGCGTCCGGTCTTCATCGCTAATCGCGCTTTCCAAAAGCTGCGCAGCACCTCTTATGCCGGACAGGGGATTCTTGATTTCGTGGGCAAGAACGGCGGCCAATCCGGAGACCGAGCGCGCCGCGCCGCGATGGGTCAATTGTCGTTCGATCATTTGCGCCATGCTGCGTTGTTGCAATACCAGCATGATCTTTTCCTGCGCCTCGGTTACCGGACCGCAGAATACGTCAACGAGCCTTTGTCCCGCGTTCTTTGCCGAGCCAAGGTCAACGCCATACTCATTCACATTGTAGCCATGTCGGCGGACATGATCGACGAGTGCCAGAAGTGGGCTACCGAACGCGACGACTTCGCTCAAGGATTGTCGGCGTAGCAGCGCGACACTGGCCTGAAAGAAGTCCTCCGCTGCGGCGTTTGCATACTCAATGCTGCTGTCCGATCCAAGCAGCAGGATCGGGTGAGGTAACCCGTCCAGCAAATTCAGAGCCAGATGTGCCGCGTCGGTGTTGTGGGTGTCCGGGAAACTTGTTTCGATGGCTTCGTTCATGCGGCCACCTCTGTACTTTGATCGTAGAACTCGCACAGAGCCTGCCGAATCTGATTTGGGTTTTCTTCGCGGCACAGGCGTGCGCGCCAGTACTTTGCATCTTCGATGGTATGGGCGCTCCGTTCAACGTACCAGCCGAGATGTTTGCGGGCGATGCGAACACCGAAATCCCGGTCGTAATGCTCCAGCATCGCCTCATAGTGCTCCAGCACGATGGCCTTTTGTTTCTCCGGTGGCGGAGTCTTGACGGCTGTCGCGCCGTTCTTGAGTGCCAGTGCTGCGGCGCCGGGAAACCATGGTCGGCCATAACAGCCCCGCCCCACCATCGCGCCATCTGCACCAGACTGCCTGAGTGCTGCGTAGATATCGTCCATCGAGCGCAAGTCGCCGTTGACGATAACAGGCACACTGACCGCGTCCTTAACGCGAGCAATGAATTTCCAGTCGGCGGTGCCCTTGAAGAACTGACAACGGGTACGGCCATGTACGGTGATCATTTGCACGCCGGATTGCTCGGCACGAAAGGCAAGTTCAGGTGCGTTCAGACTGTCATGGTCCCACCCCATCCGCATTTTCAGCGTCACCGGCACATCTACCGCGCTAACGACCGCGTCAATGAGGCTGAGTGCATGATCAAGGTCGCGCATCAGGGCGGAACCTGACAGACCGCGTGTAACCTGCTTGGCCGGGCACCCCATATTGATGTCTACAATATCGGCGCCGCGCTCAACTGCGATCCTCGCGCCCTCCGCCATCCATTTTGCTTCGCGTCCGGCAAGCTGAACCACAAAGGGGCGCTCGCAGCCCTTTTCGAGTCTGCGGACTTCTTCGCGCCTTTCGTCTACAAGCAACTGGCTGGCAACCATTTCCGTGACAACGAGACCAGCGCCTTGCTTCGTGGCTATCCGGCGAAAGGCCAAATCTGTAACTCCGGACATCGGCGCCAGAAAGACCCGATTCGGCAAAGCCACGGAACCGATCTGAAGGGTTTCAGAAGGTGGTCCGGGCTTACGCGGTGCAAGGGATTGGGTGATCATATCTGCACAAAAATTAGTCAGAAAAAAAAGTGCATACAACATAGGCACGGTACGGGTAGTTGCGCCCGTATGCAACCTCTTATGGCCCCGGTCAGGTCAGGGCTTATCACTGGCACGTGGCCGCCGGGACCGCTACATTCGTAGCGGCAAAACAGAATTTTGGACTCGGGAGGCATCGAAAAACTTTGGAAACAGCAGTGGTTATCGTGGCTGCGGGACGTGGGGAGCGCGCTGGCGGAGGTGATGTGCCGAAGCAGTACCGGTCGCTGGCCGGTAAACCGGTGCTGACCCGCACACTGGAGCATTTTGTCGCTCACCCGCACATCGACGCTGTTTTGACGGTCATTCACGACGACGACCGGTCCCAGTACGACGCTGCTTCCGCAATGTTCTCGGGCAAATTGGTCCAGCCCGTGGCTGGTGGCGCGACCCGCCAGGCGTCGGTTCGAGCCGGGCTTGAGGGCCTGGAAATTCTCAACCCCCGCAAGGTGTTGATCCACGATGCTGCGCGCCCGTTCGCCAATGCGCCGCTGATTGATCGTGTCATCGCGGGACTGGCGAACAGTGACGGCGCTGTCCCTGCCCTCCCTGTCACTGATACCCTCAAAAAGGCGAGCAGCGGCAAGATCAGCGCGACTATCGATCGGGCGGGCCTTTGGCGGGCACAGACACCGCAGGGGTTTCATTTCGCGAAACTGCTGGCAGCCCACCGGGAGGCGGAGCGCGCAGGCAAGGGTGACTTTACAGATGATTCAGCTCTTGCCGAATGGCACGGGCTCGGCATTGAACTGGTCGATGGTTCGCCAGACAATGTAAAGCTGACGACGAGTGAGGATTGCGAACGCGCGGAGCAGCATTTGCGCGAGGCACACGGCGAGGCGGCAGGTGAAACCCGTTTGGGGCACGGTTTCGACGTGCACGCCTTTGTCGACGGTGACCACGTAATGCTGTGTGGGTTGAAGATCCCGCACGACAAGGCCCTGGCCGGACATTCCGATGCCGATGTGGGTCTGCATGCTCTCACCGATGCCATCCTGGGTGCCATTGGTGATGGCGATATCGGCACCCATTTCCCCCCCAGTGATCCCAAATGGCGTGGTGCTGCATCTGATCAATTCTTGCGCGATGCCGCGGCCCGCGCCCACGCTCGTGGCGCCAGGATCAACAATGTTGATGTAACGCTCATCTGCGAGGCGCCGAAGATCGGCCCGCATCGCGAAAAAATGAAGACACGGGTTGCCGAAATTCTCGAACTTGATCCCGGGCGTGTGAGCGTCAAGGCGACCACTACGGAAGGTCTTGGATTTACGGGCCGCCGCGAAGGCATCGCGGCGCAGGCGACGGCTGTGGTGCGATTGGGAACGAAAGTGAAAACCAATGTCACCTGACCTCTTGGAACAGGCGCGCGGGCTGCTCGATACATTGCGTGCGCAAGAGCTGATGCTGGCAACAGCCGAATCCTGCACCGGTGGGCTCATCTGTGCTTGTTTGACCGATATCCCGGGATCATCGGACGGTCTCGATCGCGGTTTTGTCACCTATTCAAATGAGGCCAAGACACAGATGCTTGGAGTTCCCGAAGAACTGATCGCATCAAAAGGAGCCGTCAGTAAGGAAGTTGCCTGCGCGATGGCGGAAGGTGCCTTGAAGCATTCCAGTGCTGATATCGCGGTTTCGGTTACGGGCATTGCCGGCCCCGGCGGCGGCAGCGTGGAAAAACCGATCGGACTGGTTCACTTCACGGTAGCGCGACGTGGTGGCGTTCTCAAACCGTTGCAGTGTGCCTACGGTGATCTTGGCCGCAGTCAGATCCGCGAAAAATCTGTCGAGGAAGCCTTCCGGTTGGTGCGTTCAGTGATTTGAGCGTCGTCAGGAGGAAACCGTCGGAGCCTGTGCAGGGAGACCCTCCACCCCGTACACGACATCGGCACGCTGCTCGAAAGCCTCGGCAAATTTGCCGAATGCCTGGTCGAACATGGCGCCCATCAGCAGTTGCAGCGAGCGGGAGTTGAATTCATAGGCGATAAAAAACTCAATATCGCTGGTCCCCTCGCCTGTATCCCGAAAATTCCACCGGTTCTCGAGGTGCTTGAATGGGCCATCGAGATATTCGACGAGGATCTGCGGGGTATCACGATCGAGGGTCACGCGGCTGGTGAACGTCTCGCGAAAGAGATTGTAGGAAACCGTCATGCCAGCGATGAGAACCTCATGCCCATCCTTTTCCTCACGGCCGCGGAGTGTCACGGCTTTGCAAAGGGGCAAGAACTCCGGATATTTCTCAATATCAGCCACCAGTGCGAACATCTGTTGAGCCGAATGCGCGACGCGGCGAGTGGTTTGAAATGTCTTCATGGGAGTTCCGTGGCCGCCGGACTACTTCGCAAGTTCGGCGTTGCGTGCCGCCCGGAGCTTCTCGAAGTCTTCGTCCGCATGGTAAGAGGACCGTGTTAGCGGGCTTGAGGAGACGAGCAGAAAGCCCTTCCCGTAAGCCATGCGCTCAAAGGCCTTGAATTCGTCCGGCGTCACGAACCGATCGACAGCCGCGTGCTTGCGTGTGGGTTGGAGGTACTGACCGATGGTCAGGAAGTCTACCCCGGCTGAGCGGAGATCATCCATCACTTGCAACACTTCATGGCGCTCCTCGCCAAGGCCGACCATGATGCCTGACTTGGTGAACATGGAAGGATCACGCTCCTTCACCTGCTGCAGAAGCCTTAGGGAATGGAAATAGCGCGCACCGGGGCGGATCGAAAGATAAAGCGAGGGTACGGTTTCCAGATTGTGGTTGAACACATCGGGCCTGGCGTCGATGACTTCCTCAAGTGCGCCATCCTTACGCAGGAAATCGGGCGTCAAAACCTCGATTGTGGTTTCCGGCGAACGGGCGCGGATTGCCGCGATCACGGCGGCGAAATGTGCGCCTCCACCGTCTCCGAGATCGTCGCGGTCGACGGACGTCACAACCACGTGCTTGAGCCCCAGCATCTCGACGGCGCGAGCGACGTTTTCCGGTTCGTCGGCATCGAGCGGATCAGGCTGACCGGTTCGCACATTGCAGAACGCACAAGCACGCGTGCACGTGTCGCCCATAATCATCATGGTAGCGTGACGTTTGGACCAGCACTCGCCGATGTTCGGACACCCTGCTTCCTCGCAAACCGTGTGCAGGTTGTTTTCGCGCATGATGCGCCGGGTCTCGTTGTAGACAGGAGAGCCCGGTGCCTTGACCCGAATCCAATCAGGCTTGCGCAGAAGCGGTGTATCCGGCCTCCCCTGTTTTTCAGGGTGGCGGGGGCGGTCTTCCTTGGACCGCCTTACCGTATCGAGAAGTGTCACCATGTTAGCAGTGCTGCCTGATCCTGCATTATAATAGTCGGAGCTGGCGCCATAAAAGCACACACACGGTAGCACAACCCAGGCCAACCACCATGCGGCCCAGGATGTTGTAGAACGTCATGCCGGCGAGCGTGGAGCCGATGCCACCAAACAACGCTCCTGCAAGGCCCAAACCATAGGCAACCCCTGGTGGAATAGCGCCATTGCTCGCCTTGTGTGAGATATGCCCGACGCCAAGCCCCACGGCCACAAACATGAACAAATGCAACAAGTCCATTGTGTCAGCTCTTATGCATGGCGAATGTTGTCACCCCTAGCGGCTCTTGTATTTCTGCCAGACGAACAGACACAAGATAGCGCCAAGCGTGGCGACGACGATACGTCCCAAGATACCAATGGCGACAATTCCGAGTAATCCGGCAATCACGCCGCCAACAACCGCGCCAACGACACCAACGATGAGATTGGTAAGCAGATCCTGGTTCTTGCCCATGACCCTCGCAGCGATGAACCCGGCGATGAGGCCGACAACCAAAAAGATGATTATTTCCATGACGTACTCCTTTTCCCCGCTTCAGTATCAAGTTCCCTATGCGACCGCTTCATCCGGCGGTAACCCGACGCCACACAAACAATACAATGACCGCTCCGATCGAGGCGGTAACAAGCGATCCCCAAAACCCGAATACCTGTATACCCAGCACACCGGCGAGCGTTCCACCAACGAACGCACCAGCGATGCCCACGAGCAGGTTTGTGAACAGGCCATGATCGCTTGCGGTGACTTTCTCCGCGATGTATCCGGCGAGAATACCGATTATCAGCATGCCGAAAAAACCAACGCCCGGCATACCCATCAATCCCTGTGGTTCCATAGTTTCATTCCCTGCTTTGCTTGTGATGTCCCTGGACGCTCGAACCCTGCTAAATATGCATGACCCGTCCGTATGCGTCGAGAACGGACTCATGCATCATTTCCGACAGCGTCGGATGCGGGAAGATGGTGTGCATCAGATCAGCCTCGGTGGTCTCGAGTGTCCGCGCGATGCCATATCCCTGAATGAGCTCCGTGACTTCCGCACCGATCATGTGGGCGCCCAGCAATTCGCCGGTCTTGGCGTCAAACACGGTCTTGATGAGACCGTCTGTCTCGCCAAGCGCAATGGCCTTACCGTTGGCCTGATATGGAAAGCGCCCGACCTTGACCTCGTGCCCTGCTTCAATGGCGTTTTTCTCAGTCAACCCGACACTGGCCACCTGTGGCGCGCAATAGGTGCAGCCCGGCACGTTGGACGTGTTGAGTGGATGCACCCCTTCAACGCCCGCGATCTTTTCAACGCACAACACACCTTCATGGCTGGCCTTGTGGGCGAGCCATGGCGGCCCGGCCACGTCGCCAATGGCGTAAATGCCCTCAACGTCGGTGCGGCTCCACTCGTCGATTGCGATGTGGCCGCGGTCGATATTGACGCCCGCCTCCTCGAGCCCAATGTCTTCCACATTTCCGGTGATGCCGATTGCCAGTATGACCCGGTCCACAGTGAGGGTTTCGCTCGCGCCATCG
>DEIT01000139.1:21704-29201 GCA_002352635.1 Hyphomicrobiaceae bacterium UBA2767
CCCAGAGTGCGGTAGAAGCTGGCAAACTCAATACCGATGGCGCCCGACCCCACCACGAGCAGGGATTTCGGCATCATGTCCGGCACCATCGCTTCCTTGTAGGTCCAGACGAGTTTGCCGTCGGGTTCAAGGTTAGGCAGCGTGCGCGCTCGCGCGCCGGTTGCGACGATGATGTGTTTGGCCTGCACGTCGGCAAGTGCTGCACCGTCCTTGCCGGTAATCGCGACAACGCCATTGCCTTTGAGCCGCGCTGTGCCGTCAAACACGGGAATTTTGTTCTTTTTCATAAGGTAGGCGACGCCACCTGAGAGTTTAGCGGAAACCTTGCGGCTGCGCTTCACCACTTTCTGAATATCGAACCGTATGTCACTGACCGACAACCCGAATTCGTCCGCCCGATGCATCAAGTGGAAGATTTCGGAGGTTCGCAACAGGGCCTTCGTCGGAATGCAGCCCCAGTTCAAACAGATGCCGCCCATATGCTCCCGTTCAATCACACATACGCTGAGCCCGAGTTGTGCGGCCCGGATTGCAGCCACATAGCCACCGGGCCCACCACCGATCACGGCAATATCGAAGGAAGTGTCACTCATTCAACTGCTTTCTTGATAACGAATTGATGTGGTTGGTTGCCCTCGGATTGGTCAGACCAGCATAGTCACGGGTTCTTCAATGAACCCCTTGAAGGCGTCGAGCAATTCCGCCCCGAGCGCCCCGTCGACCACCCGATGATCACAGGAGAGCGTGCAGGTCATCATCGTGGCGATTTCTATGGAGTCATTATTGATGACAGGGCGTTTCTCGCCCGCGCCAACCGCGAGGATGGATGAATGCGGCGGGTTGATCACAGCGTCGAATGACTTGATACCCATCATTCCGAGATTGGAAATGGACGTCGTGCCGCCCTGATATTCGTGGGGAGCAAGACGCCTCTTGCGCGCACGCCCTGCAAGGTCCTTCATCTCGTTGGAAATCTCCGACAGGCTTTTCACCTCTGCATGACGAATGACAGGCGTGAACAGGCCGCCATCGATGGCCACCGCGACGCCGACATCAGAGGAGCGGTGGCGCAAGATACCCTGGTCCGTCCATGTGGCGTTGGCGTGAGGAACTTTCTGCAGCGCCATGGCCAACGCCTTGATGATCATATCGTTGACTGAAATTTTGAAGACGTTGGGGCCTTCCGCCGGGCTCATCGCGTTGAGCCGTTGGCGCGCGGCAAGCAGTGCATCGAGGCGGCAGTCCAGGCTGAGATAGAAATGCGGGATCGTGGACTTCGCCATGGTAAGGCGTTCAGCTATGATCCTTCGCATATTGTCGTGAGGTACAACCTCGTAGCTGCCCGACTCATATAGCGCGAGAATTTCCTCGTCGGGCATGGCTGGGACGGCGGTGGTCGACGACGTGCGTGCGGGCATGACCTGGCCGCCGGAAGTGGCTTCCGCTGCAGCCGCTGCGGGCGCAACGCCACTTTTCAGCGCCTCTTCTACGTCATGTTTGACGACGCGGCCATGGGGGCCGGTACCTGTAATCTGTGCGAGATCGATGTTGCCCTGCTGGGCGAGGCGACGCGCCAGAGGAGATGCGAACATCCGGCCCGCCTGTCCGTTGGATTTTGGAGCCGGTTCGGGAGCAGGCCTAGTCTCGGCCTGGGGTGCCGCGGCAGGTGCAGGATCTGGAGACGGCGGTGTGCTTGGCGCAGCAGGAGGTTCGGCGGCTGGCGGCGCTGGTGATGCGCTGCCGGTGCTTTCCAGCGCGCTCGCATCTTCTCCTTCTTCCAGCAGGACGGCGATCGGTTTGTTCACGGCAACATGCTCGGTCCCCTCGCCTATGAGGATTTTTGCAATCACACCCTCATCGACCGCCTCGACTTCCATGGTCGCCTTGTCGGTTTCGATTTCGGCAATCACGTCCCCGGACTGGACCGTGTCGCCTTCCTTCACCATCCATTTGGCGAGTTTCCCGTCTTCCATGGTGGGCGAAAGCGCGGGCATCAGGATTTCAATGGGCATGGGATTATCCGTTCAGTTCTCTACTTAGACTGTGATCTGCAATGTCGCGGGCGTCCAGTTGCGTTGTCGGCGTGCCATCCGCCCGGATGGGTCCTCAGCGTCGAAATCGGTAAGCTTGAGGGGAATCTCGCAAAGCATTGTCATGGCCAATCCACGTGCGTTCGCAACCAACTTCATGTCTTCGCCTTCGCCGACGACAGCAGCGACGGATGTGCCACACTGCGAACAAATAAGGAAATCCGCAGTCTCGTGGCCAAACCGGTATCGGTTCAGCGCATCGCGTTGAGTAATCCTGATTTGAGAAGCCCCGTTTGGATCCGATACCCAGAGGCAGGACTGGCGGGTGCAAAAATCGCATTGGCACGCACGCGGCAGAATCTGATCCGGTGGCTTCGAAAATGAAAGGCTCACCTCGATCGCGCCACAATGGCAGCTGCCCTCAATTTCCGTAGCAATCGAACTATTTGGCATAACACACCGCGCGCGCCGCATCGGCCACCTGACCAGCGCTCGGAAGGGCAAGTTTCTCCAGATTGGCGGCATAGGGCATGGGCACGTCCGCGCCCGACACCTGTGTCGGGGGCGCGTCGAGATAGTCAAATGCATCGCGTGCGACCGCGGCGCAAATTTCGGTTCCGATCGAACAGATCGGCCAGGCTTCCTCGACGGTAATAATCCGGTTGGTCTTTTTTACGGAGCCGATGATCGTTTCCATGTCGAGAGGGCGGAGCGTGCGCAGATCAATCACTTCCGCCTCGATACCTTCACCTGAAAGCACCTCGGCCGCGTCGAGCGAATAACTCACACCGCGTGAGAAGGAAACGATCGTCACATCACCGCCTTCGCGTACGACACGGGCCTTGCCGATGGGCAGGACCCAGTCGTCGACTTGGGGCACTTCAAAGCTTTGCCCGTAGAGGATTTCGTTTTCCAGGAACACAACCGGATTGGGATCGCGGATGGCAGCCTTGAGCAACCCTTTTGCATCCGATGCCGTGTAGGGCGCGATCACCTTGAGGCCGGGTATGTGGGCGTACCAGGACGAGTAACACTGGCTATGCTGCGCACCAACGCGTGCCGCAGCCCCATTGGGGCCCCGGAACACGATGGGGCATCCCATTTGACCGCCGGACATATAGAGCGTCTTGGCGGCGGAATTGATGATGTGGTCGATGGCCTGCATGGCGAAATTCCAGGTCATGAATTCGACAATCGGTTTGAGGCCGGCAAATGCCGCACCCACACCGACGCCGCAAAAGCCGTGTTCGGTAATCGGCGTATCGATTACCCGGCGCGCACCGAATTCATCCAGCAGGCCCTGGGTCACCTTGTAGGCGCCCTGATATTCGGCGACCTCCTCGCCCATGACGAGGATGTCTTCATCCTTTCGCATTTCTTCCGCCATGGCGTCGCGCAGCGCCTCGCGCACGGTCATTGTCGCCGTTTCGGTTCCCTGCGGGACTTCGGGGTCAGACGCGGCGATAACGGCTGGTGCGACCACTTCGGGCGCAGGTTCGGCTTGAGGTGCCGGTGAAGTTGGCTGTTGCGCCGGTGCACTCGCCTCTTGAGGCGGCTCAGCTGATGGGGGACTTGCCACAACGTCCTCGCCTTCCACGGCGATAATGGCAATCGGAGTGTTGACCTTCACACCTTCGGTGCCTTCGGCGACCAGAAGCTTGGCGACATTTCCCTCTTCGATGACCTCGACCTCCATCGTGGCCTTATCGGTCTCGATTTCAGCAATGACGTCGCCGATCTGAACCGCGTCGCCTTCCTTGACCATCCATTTGGCCAGCTTGCCCTCTTCCATGGTGGGCGAAAGCGCCGGCATGAGAATTTCGGTCGCCATGGTCTCTTCTGCCTCCCCTGGGCGTGATCGGAGCCGATTACGGTTTCTTCAAAATGTCCGTGTAAAGCTCTGAGGTGTCGGGTTCCGGATCGTTTTGGGCGAACTCCGCCGCCTCGTTGACAATCGCGCGGACTTCCTTGTCGATTTCCTTGAGTTCGTCTTCTTTGGCGAACCCTTTGTCGAGCATACGGACGCGGATCATTTCAATCGGGTCAGACTCCGTGCGCATCTTCTGGACTTCTTCCTTGGTGCGGTACTTCGCCGGGTCCGACATCGAGTGACCGCGATAGCGGTATGTCAGCATCTCCAAAATAAAAGGCCCGTTTCCTTCACGGGCCCATTTAACTGCCTTGTCCCCTGCCGCCTTTACAGCGCGTACGTCCATGCCATCGACCTGCTCGCCCGGAATGTCGAAGCTCTCACCTCTTTGCGAAAGATCGGTGGTTGAGGATGCACGCTCAATGCTTGTCCCCATGGCGTATTTGTTGTTCTCGATAACGTAGATGACCGGCAGATCCCACAGTTTGGCCATGTTGAAGGACTCATAAACCTGCCCCTGATTGGCCGAGCCGTCGCCAAAATAGGTCAGGCTCACATTGTCGTTGCCGCGATATTTGTTGGCGAATGCGAGACCCGTTCCCAGCGGAGCTGACGCGCCAACGATGCCGTGGCCGCCATAGAAATTGGCTTCCACGGAAAACATGTGCATCGAGCCGCCTTTGCCTTTCGAATAACCACCGCGTCGCCCGGTGAGTTCCGCCATGACGCCTTTCGGGTCCATGCCGCAGGCCAGCATATGTCCGTGGTCACGGTAGGTGGTAATGACCTGGTCGCCCTTCTTGATCGACATCTGCATGCCCGTGACGACAGCTTCCTGGCCGATATAGAGGTGGCAGAAACCGCCAATGAACCCCATGCCATAGAGTTGCCCCGCCTTTTCTTCGAAACGGCGGATCAGCAGCATGTCGCGGTATGATTTTCGCTCCTGCTCGGCATCAAACTCAGGAACGGACGCAGACGGTTTTCCAGCAGTTTCCACGATGCTCGCGACTTCCGACGCGGCTCCGTTCTCGTCATCGTCATGAAGTCTCGCGGTTCCGGCGCGCTCGTCGGACACGGTCATCAAGCCTCCCTTTGCGTCTTCCCTCAGGGGCAAAAAGTTACACGAACTGAAGCAGATTTGCCAGTTCGCCTGTTCTTCGATCCAAGAGGATTAAGCTATTGAAAAACTGAAGAAAACGGTGCCATGCAAGAAATGATGATCTGCCAGACGACGTTTTATCTAGCGCTTGGGCGTGTCGGTTTGTGGTTTCGTCATAATGACAATCTCATCCGGGTGGGAAAAATTGAGCACGGCCCGGGCGCGCTCGTCGAGCATGTCGGGATCGAGATTTTCCGCACGCATCAGCGAGACGTCGCGATCCAGGCGCTCGCGCAGCGCACCGAGCCCCTTGAGCTCGCCGTCCAATGTTTTGATTTCGGTTTGCAGGCGTGCCCGCGCCTCGAGACCGAAGTCACCGACGAACATGTGGTAACTGAAATAGCCGAGCAGCCCCAAACAGATGAGCGACACGCACGCTTGACGAACAGACATAAACTGACCCGCCTGCTTTGCCCTTAAACTCGGGCATTCCCCAGTAAGCAGAACTCAGGATTTCAAACCCCAACACCCTGAGCCGAACCTTCAGGCTATGGCCATTGTCTTAAGCAGAGGTTATCGCGCGGCCGGCCTTTTACCGGACGCCGTGCCGCTAACGATATGACGCACGCCTCGAACAAGCCGCCGCCGGGCCTCGCGGAAGATGCCGCGAGCCCTGCGTGACGCTGTGTAGCTCGGTAATCAGAGCCCGTACTGCTCTCGTGCGAATTTCGCCAATCCAGCCTTTTCAAGATTGGTCATGGGCGCAAGGAACGTGACCTGAATCACACCGGGATTGCGGCCGATTTCTATTGCCCCGGTAACAGTCGCGCGGTTGCGTATTTCCGCCTCGCTCATGTCGAGCAGGTCCGCCGCCCGGCGCAGGCCATTGTCGGTAGCGGTGTTGAGATCCGGTCCTGAGCCGACAACCGAAATCGGCGCTGATTCTTCGACGTCCCCAACGCCCCATTCCCTGGCGAGGTGTCGGGCTTTTGCACGCTCTGTTTCGTTGAATGGGCGCGCCATTGGCGGCAGATCTTCAACCAGGGGGAACAGAACCGGGCCATCAAGGGCACGCTTTTTGACGACTTCGACCTGCAAGGTCACGCTGCCTGATACGTCCATGGTGTGGCCCGCGATCTCGCCGTCACCCTGCAGTGCATGCATGTCGCCCATGTAGATCCCGGCACCTTCAACCTTCACGGGGGCGACCAAAATGGCACCAGCCCTGACCGCATCGATGTCCAGATGTCCGTCGGTGCGGTGTTCGGTTAGTTCCTCCGCCGAAATCGCATAGGGATGAGGCGCACCGATGAGCGCGGAGCCGAAATCTCCCGCATTGTGGGAATCCGGAATCGGGATTGAGGGCGTCGTGCCGAGTTGGCCCAGGAACGGACGCATACGCACCATAACGCCCGCCATGTCCGAAGGTGCATAATTCAAGATCGAATGTTGAACTGAATTGTCCGGAAGTGCGGCATAGTGATCTGCGTTGGCGGCAATTTCTTCGGCTGACTTCTTGGGCATCGTCAGCCCCACGCTGCGGGTGTCGTCGAAGACCACCGTGTAGCCGTGAACAAACTCAAACGGCGTAACCGGTTTACCGCAGCTGTCGCAAACTACGGATTTTGGGCCCACCCCTTCGATATGGGTTTCGGGCCAGAGCTCGTCGCATGTGGGGCAGCGCGGTGCCACATACGGGTCGCCGAGCGCGTAGCCTTCGGGCCAGGTATCGTGTCCTGATGCGGTTGCGATAGACGTGACGGAAATATCGCGGATTCGGATAGCCACTGCGTCGCCGGGCTTGGCGCCATCCACAAAGACGGGTTGAGTGACCTCATGCCCTCCACGCAGTCGTGGTGTAATCATCGGGCCCCAGCACCCAGGCGCGGTGTTGGCGATAATCGTACCACCGTCCTGGACCGGCCCCAGCATCGGCTGGTCGGGATCCAGAATTCCGTTTGTAAATGTCTGGACGATCACGTTGCGCCGAGATTGAACTTCAAGCGGCGCGTCGTGTTTTTCTGCAATTGCCATGTTGGCCTCCCGTTAGACTTCAGAACTAAGCATCAATAAATCAATCTTGGACGCCTGCGATTTGATTGCCGCCGTGCCTATCCTCCTGCCGCGGGCGGCACCAATGCCAATGGCTCGCCTGTGGGCAACGGCGCGTGGTCGTCGAGGATGCGGTCTCCCGCGACCAGGAGAGACTTGCCGAGGAGTGGCACGATATGAGGATAGAGCGCGGCGAGTTGTTGGCGCAAGCCCTCCACCGTCGTGCCTGCAGGCAGGTCGAGCGCGATGAATGGCTGGCCGACCTGCTCCGCCAAGCCCGCCACAAGACGGAGTTGATGGCGCTGATCTTGACCTGACATATTCAACTTACTCGACTTCGAGCCTGGAACCTCAAACGCACCAGTAATCTGTTTGCGTCATGATCTGGGCTAGTCACGGTAGAAGATATACTCGTCCGTGTTTTCCGACACACTGACCTTGAT
>DEIT01000139.1:29304-32298 GCA_002352635.1 Hyphomicrobiaceae bacterium UBA2767
AGCTGGTTGTATTTTGCCAAACGGTCCGACCGGGAGAGTGATCCCGTCTTGATTTGCCCCGCGTTGGTTGCCACGGCGATATCGGAAATTGTCGCATCCTCGGTCTCTCCCGAACGATGCGAAATTACGGTTGTGAAAGATGCGCGTTGCGCCATGGAAACCGCCTCAAATGCCTCGGTCAGCGTGCCGATCTGGTTCACCTTGACGAGGATCGAATTGGCTGCACCTTCGGTGATACCGCGGGCAAGGCGTTCAGGATTGGTGACGAACAGATCATCGCCCACGAGCTGGCACTTATCGCCAATTGCCGAAGTCAGCGCTTTCCATCCCTCCCAGTCCTCCTCGGCCAGACCGTCTTCGATGGAAACGATGGGGTATTTAGACACCAGATCCGCATAGAGGTCGGTCATGCCGCCCGCATCCAGCGTCTTGCCTTCGCCTGACAGCACGTAGTTGCCGTCCTTGAAAAATTCAGTTGATGCCGGATCGAGCGCGATGAACACATCCTCGCCTGCCTTGTATCCGGCCGCTTCGATGGATTTCATGATGAAATCCAGCGCGTCGGTTGCGGTTTCGAGATGGGGTGCAAAGCCGCCCTCATCGCCGACGTTGGTATTATGGCTGGCGTCGTTCAGACCTTTGCGCAGTGTATGAAAGATTTCCGCCCCAATACGCACGGCCTCGGTGAGCGATTCCGCTCCCACCGGCATGATCATGAATTCCTGGAAATCAATCGGGTTGTCCGCGTGTGCACCGCCATTGATGATATTCATCATCGGCACCGGCAGGACATGCGCATCCGCACCGCCAAGATATCGGTAGACAGACAGCCCGCTTGCCATTGCCGCGGCCTTGGCGACCGCGAGCGATACGCCAAGGATGGCGTTGGCGCCGAGCCGCTTCTTGGTTGGCGTCCCGTCAAGATCACAAAGGATGCGATCTATGCGCAACTGATCTTCTGCTTCGAGCTCCTGCAGCGCATCGAATATCTCGCTATTGATCGCATCGACGGCCTTGCGCACGCCCTTCCCGAAATAACGTTTCGGATCGCCGTCGCGCAACTCGTGCGCCTCAAACGCGCCGGTCGACGCGCCGGAGGGAACGCTCGCGCGGCCCATGGAACCATCTTCCAGTACAACGTCGACCTCGACGGTTGGATTGCCGCGACTGTCAAGAATTTCACGCCCGACTATTTCCAAAATCGCTGTCATATGAGTGTTCCCTCAGATACGCAGTCCGAGTTGCGGGAATGCGACCGTTCATGCGAAGATTTGCGCATCCTCTTAGCCGAAAGCCGCCTCATGTAAAAGGGCGCAACGATAAACGCCGTCCGGCGGAGAGCGATTTTCGATCTCAGGAAAGATGATGACCAAAGATAACGGCACAAATTCCGCTGCGCTCGTCCTTTTCTCAGGCGGCCAGGATTCAACAGTCTGTTTGGCCTGGGCATTGGACCGCTATGAACGGGTTGAGACGATCGGTTTCGATTACGGGCAGCGCCATGATGTGGAACTCGAATGCCGCGTCAAAGTCCGCAGTGCGACAATTGAAGCGTTTCCGGAATGGAACGCTCGGCTCGGCGATGACCATATGGTCGAAATTCCCGCTCTTTCAAAGATTAGCGAGACTGCGCTCACCCGCGACGTTGAAATTGAAATGCAGGAGAATGGCCTGCCGAATACGTTCGTTCCTGGCCGCAACCTGCTGTTCTTCACATATGCCTCGGCGCTTGGGCACCGGCGCGGCATGAAGACGCTCGTCGGTGGCATGTGCGAAACGGATTACTCGGGATATCCCGACTGCCGACATGAGACATTGCAGTCGCTGGCTCACGCGATACGCCTTGGGACTGACGTGGAGTTTGTCATTGAGACACCACTCATGCGTCTTTCAAAAGCGCAGACATGGGAACTGGCCCACGACCTTGGCGGAAGTGCATTGGTCGACCTGATCGTCGAGCACACCCACAGCTGCTACAAGGGCGCACGCGAGACCCGCCATGACTGGGGTTATGGCTGTGGCGCGTGTCCGGCTTGCGAGTTGCGAGAGAAGGGATTTCGTGAATGGAGCGGCGCGACGGCTGAAACCGCCGGCGCTTAGCAGGACAGAACGCGAACCAACCAGATATGTACTCGGTCAAGGAAATCTATCTGACGCTGCAAGGCGAAGGCATGCAGAGCGGCCGTCGTGCCGTGTTTTGCCGGTTTGCCGGATGCAATCTGTGGTCAGGCCTTGAACGCGACCGCTCGAAGGCAATTTGCAAATTTTGCGACACCGACTTTGTCGGAACAGATGGTCCAGGTGGTGGAAAGTTCCAAACGGCTGAAGATGTGGCAGTTGCGTGTCAGGAGGTTTGGGGCGATGAAAAAGGTGTGCGGCGGCTGATTGTTCTTACCGGCGGCGAACCGATGCTTCAGGTGGATCGCCCACTTATCGACGCGCTGCACAGTGCTGGGTTTGAAATCGCCATTGAAACCAACGGCACCCTGCCCGTGCCCCGTGAAATCGACTGGATATGCGTGAGCCCGAAGGCCGGGGCAGAACTGGTGCAGAAATCAGGCGATGAGTTAAAGCTCGTCTACCCGCAGAGTGGCATTGACCCGGATGACGTATCCGCTCTTGAATTCGGATCGCATCTGTTGCAACCAATGGATGGCGACAAGCGAGCGGCCAATACACAAGCGGCGCTGTCCTACTGCCTGGCCCATCCTCAATGGCGGCTCAGCATTCAGACTCACAAGCTCATGGGAATTGCTTGATCACCCGTCTGGAAATACGAAACGAAATCCCGTAAAGAGCGTCACCATGCGCATCTACAAAGAATTCACGTTCGAGGGCGCACACTTTCTGCCCTCCGCCCCAAAGGACCATCCGAATGCTCGTATCCACGGGCATTCATTCCGTGTGCGCGTCAGTGTGGATGGCGAGCCTGACCCGGAGACGGGCCTGCTTATCCATTTTGATGACCTCGAGGCCGCACTCGATGATATGCGC
>DEIT01000217.1 GCA_002352635.1 Hyphomicrobiaceae bacterium UBA2767
CTCGCGCCCTTTTCACAGGGCATTGGCATGATCTTCATGTTGCATCAGGTATCGCCTGAGCGCCCCAGCCCATTTGCCGCAAACCGCGGGCTCATGGTCACGCCCGAGTTTCTCGATTCCGTTGTCAGCCAGGTCAAACAGGACGGTATCGATATTATCTCTCTCGACGAGGCGTATGAGAGGATTAGTGATTCAGGGCCTAGACACCGCTTCGCCTGCTTTACGCTGGACGATGGTTACAGAGACAATCTCGAATTCGCCTATCCCATTTTCAAAAAGCATAACGCACCTTTTGCGGTCTACGTCCCATCTGATTTTCCGGACGGGAAGGGCGAGCTGTGGTGGTTTGCACTTGAGGACATCGTCGTCAATCGGGACGTAATTGACGTTGAAGCACCCGGCGGAACGGAGCAAATTTCCGCGCGGAGTGAGGAAGAAAAAAGGCAAACATTCAGTCGCCTATACAAATATCTTCGGCAAATGGATGAAGAAAACCAGCGCCGGACCATCCTGCAGATGTGTGCAGCGAATGGCGTCGACATGGAAAGGCTCTGCCGCAGTCTGATCATGACTTGGGATGAAGTCCGCCAGCTTGGAGCGGAGCCTCTTGCCACCATTGGCGCGCATACCAAGGCGCACTACGCGCTCGCCAAACTGCCCGAAGCGCGCGCGCGCGATGAAATGAAACTTGGCGCCGATAATCTGGCCAAGAAGATTGGAACCTGGCCCGCCCATCTCAGTTACCCATACGGTGATGCAGGCAGTGCGGGACCGCGCGAGTTTCAGATTGCCCGGGAGCTGGGTTTCAAGACCGCCGTCACCACACGCAAAGGTGTGGTTTTCCGGGATCATGCCGAGCATTTGACGGCATTGCCGCGGGTTTCGCTCAACGGTGAATATCAATCGAAGCAATTTACGCGGCTGTTTATGAGTGGTGTGCCATTTGCACTGTGGAACGGCTTCCGCAGAGTGAATGCGGCCTAACTGCTCAATCGGAAACTTTATCCGGCCTTTGCATCCAGCGAATGAGCAATCCCGCTGGCAAGACCCATAACAGCCCTGCAATCAGGAAATAGAATCCTTGCGCATATTTTGACTCGATGACGATCTGTGACGCACCGAGCGCCATGGCCACCATCGCGTAAACCGCCAGGAAGACCAACAGAACAACCGTACCAACGAATTTTCGCGCACGAAGACTCATGCGCTGAACCTATCAGGCTGCTGCCATGCGGCAACATGTATAGTTGGTCGAATGCTGCCCGGGAGGTTCTATGCAGCGGGTTGTGAACACGATCGTCAGAGGAACCGTGCATGGGCGAAAGCACCGAGGAAACGCCGAAGAAGGACGGGCCGGCAGTGCGTGCATGGCTTTACGGCTTATGCGTGCTGATCTTTGCAATGATCCTGGTCGGGGGCGCCACACGGCTGACCGATTCCGGTCTTTCCATCACCGAATGGCAGCCGATCATCGGCATCATTCCGCCAATGAGCGATGCCGCGTGGCAAGAGGCGTTTGAGAAATACAGGCAAATCCCGGAATACCAGATCGTCAACAAGGGGATGAGCCTGAGCGCATTCAAGTTCATTTACTGGTGGGAATGGGCGCACCGCTTTCTCGGGCGCATGATCGGCTTCGCGTTCCTCATTCCGTTTCTCTACTTCCTTGCGCGGCGGCAATTAAGCCGCGAGTTGCGTCCCAAGCTCATCATCATGTTCGTGCTTGGCGGACTGCAGGGCGCGCTTGGCTGGTACATGGTGAAAAGCGGCCTCGTTGACCGCACCGATGTCAGCCAGTACCGGCTCGCGGCACATCTCTCAGCGGCGGTGCTCATCTTCGGCTACATTTTCTGGGTGGCAACACGCGTGGGAACGGGCTCTGCGCAGTCAAGCGGCGTGCCACCCGCACTTCGCATTTCCGCAGTCGGTCTCATGGTGGCGGTTTTCATACAGATCGCGCTGGGCGCGTTCGTTGCCGGGCTTGACGCAGGGCAGGGCTACAACAGCTGGCCGCTGATGGACGGCGCAATCATTCCATCAGGGCTTGGCGCGATGTCTCCGTGGTATCTCAATCTGTTCGAAAACGCGCTCACCGTGCAGTTCAACCACCGTATGGTTGCCTATCTCATCATACTCTGGGCGCTCATCCATGCAGGCCTGGTTATCACGCGAGTTCAGCCGGGACCGCTGCTCGTAGGCGCGGCATTGGTCGCGGTCACCACGCTCGTACAAGCCTGTCTGGGAATCGCCACGCTACTGACGCACGTACAACTGGACCTGGCGCTTGCCCACCAGGGGTTAGCGATTATCCTGTTCGCCATTATTCTCCAACACCTTAGCCGGCTTGCGCCATCGCCTGTTCAAGATCGGCGATGATATCGCTTGCGTCTTCAATACCTATTGAGAGGCGCACAACGTCGTCACCGGCACCTGCTGCTGTGCGCTGTTCAGGCGTCAGCTGGCTATGGGTTGTCGAGGCCGGGTGAATGATGAGGCTACGCGTATCGCCGATATTGGCCAGATGACTGAACAGCTTGACGTTGCTGACGAGTTTCACGCCTGCTTCAAATCCACCCTTCAGCCCGAATGTGAAAACTGCGCCCGCACCCTTGGGCATGTATTTTTTTGCGAGCTCATGGCAGGGATCACCCGTGAGGCCGGCATAACTCACCCATGAAACCTGATCCTGTTTTTCCAGCCACTCCGCGACCGCGAGCGCGTTGTCGCAATGACGCTGCATGCGCAATGGCAGGGTCTCGATTCCATTCAGGATCAGGAACGCATTGAAAGGCGAAATGCAGGGGCCAAGATCACGCAGGCCCAGCACCCGGCAGGCAATGGCAAAAGCGAAGTTTCCGAATGTCTCCGCGAGTTTCATTCCATTGTAGCTCTCGCACGCCTCAGAAAGGGTGGGGTACTTGCCGCTTGCCATCCAGTCGAACGTGCCGCAATCGACAATCATGCCGCCAATGGAATTGCCCTGACCGCCGAGAAACTTGGTGAGCGAATAGACGATGATGTCCGCACCGCTCTCCTTCGGCCGCCACAGATAGGGGGTCGCCATTGTGTTATCGACGATAAGAGGAATGCCGGCCTTCTTGGCAATTTTTGAAATCGCCTCGATATCGACGACAATGCCACCGGGGTTGGCCAGGGACTCGACGAAGATGGCTTTCACCTTGTCGTCCAACGCTGTCTCAAATGTCTCTGGCTTGGTGGTGTCGGCCCAAACAACCTCCCAGTCGAACTTCTTGAACGCATGATTGAACTGGTTGATGGAGCCGCCATAAAGCTGGCGCCCGGCAATGAATTTGTCGCCCGGCTCAAGCAGCGTGTGAAATACGAGTTGTTGTGCGGCATGACCCGATGCGACCGCAAGCGCGGCGGTGCCGCCATCAAGTGCTGCAACACGTTCTTCCAGAACACCCTGGGTAGGGTTCATGATCCGGGTGTAGATATTTCCGAAGGCTTGAAGCGCAAAGAGCGACGCTGCGTGATCGACGTCATCGAACACATAGGACGTGGTCTGATAGATCGGCGTCGCCCGTGCCCCGGTCGCCGGGTCAGGCTGGGCGCCTGCGTGAATGGCAAGGGTATTGAAAGAGGGAATTTTTTCGTCGCTCATTGGTGTTGTCCTGTGTGTCTGGAGTTGTCCTTAGTCTGAAAGGAAGCAGCAAATCAGGTCTTACGCAATATGCGATGCTGTACCCCTTTTGGCGCAAGCTTGGGGCGCGCGCTTGATATGGCGCGCGAGTTGACGCCTGCCCATCCGATCTCACCGGAAAGCCGGGCATACTCGATTTTCGGGCAACAGTTCATCACCACCTTGAGGCCGGCTTCCTCCGCAAGGCCTGCCGCTTCATCATTGCGGACACCCAATTGCATCCACACCACCTTGGCGCCGATTTCAATGGCCTCTTTGGTAATTCCCAGTGCGGCTTGCGCATTCCGGAAGACGTCCACGACATCGACCGGCCCGGAGATATCGCGAAGGCTTGCGTATACCTTCTGGCCGAGGATCTCTGAACCCGCCTTGCCCGGATTGACGGGGATAGCTGTGTAACCCTTGTCGAGAAGGTACTTCAGAACGAAATAGCTCGGTCTGACGGTATTCGCGCTTGCACCAACGATTGCAAACGACCGAACCGAATTCAGGATGCCGCGAATATAGTCGTCACTGTAGCTGTCGTGGTTCATGGGGCGGCAAGGGGAGCGCTTTCAGGAGTCGCGCCAATTGGGTTCACGTTTCTCGAGAAAGGCACCAAGCCCTTCTCTTGCATCGTGCAGCATCATGTTCTTCGCCATGGCCCAGCCTGCCGTGTCGTACGCCTCACCCAAGGGGGCATCGACCTGAGAATAGAACGCCTTCTTGCCCATGGCAATTGCGGCAGCCGACTTCGACGAAATCTTTTCCGCCATTTCCAGTGCGACATTCATGACCTCAGAGCGCGGTGCAACGCGGTTCACCAGTCCGAAGTCAAGGGCGTCCTTCGCACCGATCATTTCCCCCAGCAGTAGCATCTCCATAGCGCGTTTGCGGCCGATGTTTCGCGCGATGGCGACCGCCGGTGTGGAACAGAACAGCCCGATATGGACGCCAGGCGTGCAGAACTCCGCTTCGTCACTTGCAACAGCCAGATCACAGGTGGCCACAAGTTGGGACCCGGCAGCCGTTGCGGTTCCCTCGACGGCCGCAACGACCGGCTTGGGGCTCTGCACAATCGCCTGCATGAAAGAGGAGCTGGCTGCAAAGGTGTCGTTGAAGAATTTCTCACCACCATCGTCATCCGCGCGGTGCTGCTCCAGTTCGCGAATGTCGTGGCCCGCACTAAAGACCCGACCATTGCCGGCAATCACAATTGCTTTCACAGCCGAAGACCCGGACAA
Source organism: Hyphomicrobiaceae bacterium UBA2767 (assembly GCA_002352635.1). GTDB lineage: Bacteria > Pseudomonadota > Alphaproteobacteria > Rhizobiales > Methyloligellaceae > UBA2767. The sequence continues at coordinate 4,888 of DEIT01000217.1, forward strand.
TTCCGTAAACTGACTGAGGAAGGCTTCAAGCAATTCGACGGAAAGACTGTTGCGAGCTTCAGGACGGTTCATGGTCAGCACCGCAATCGGGCCGAAATCCTCTCGCAAAAGAACGCCTTCATTTGCCGGAATGGAATATTCTGTCATTGCTCTCTACTGCCCAAGCTCAACCGAATGCGTCACCATATAGCGGCTTCAGCCTAAGTCCATCACGCCGCGCTCTTTTCTTATTCTCTGACTACAATACATTGGCGCAGCGCAAACCATAAAACGATATCGAGTCACAATCATGGAAATGTCTGGCATGAAAATGTCTGGAGGTACGGACAAGACACATAGCCTCGTTATGTCGGCGGATGAACTGACGGCGTATCTCGACGACATATTTCCAGAACGCCTCACCAATTGGCCGCCCATTCATGTCGAGGACCTTGAGCCCTACAAAGCCCGGCTGCGCATGGAGTTTGCCGAAAGTGAGGTGAGACCCGGAGGCACGCTTTCCGGTCCATCCATGTTCAGATTGGCTGATTGGGGGTTTTACTGTTGCCTTCTGGCAATGATTGGACCGGTACCGCTTGCGGTTACCACAAACATGACGATCACCTTTCTTCGCAAACCCACACAGGATGATCTCATCGCGGACGTACACATCCTCAAACTCGGCAAACGGTTGGCGATCGGGGAGGTCTTTCTTTTTTCCGATGGCAGCGAAGACGCCGTTGCCCACGCGACAGGCACCTATTCAATCCCACCGCCCGAGAAGCGGTAATATAATACCGCTAATGTAAAGCTTTGTTATAAAGCGTTTTTTTCACAAAAAATCGCTTGACCTGTGCATGCACACGCCATAGAAACGCTCGAGAAAATTGCACCATATGGGCAGGTTGGACTTTCGGTCCGCTGTATCTGTCAGGTGACAAGTCCACACATAGGATTTCGGATCATGAAAACGTACACGGCGAAGCCCGCTGACGTTGAAAAACAATGGATTTTGATCGATGCGGATGGCCTTGTTGTTGGCCGGCTGGCAGCACTGATCGCCACACGTTTGCGAGGAAAACACAAACCATCTTTCACGCCGAACGTCGATTGCGGCGATCACGTCGTGGTCGTCAACGCAGACAAGGTCGCTTTGACCGGCAAAAAATATAGCGACAAGATCTATTACCGCCACACCGGTTATCCAGGCGGCATCAAAAGCAGAACAGCCGGAGAGATCATTTCGGGCAAGCACCCGGAACGGGTTCTGCTGAAGGCTGTTGAACGCATGTTGCCGAGCGGGCCGTTGGGTCGCAAGCAGTTCAGTAATTTACGGGTTTATGCCAGAGCGGATCATCCCCATGAGGCGCAGGCGCCAGTTGCACTCGATGTGGCCAGCCTGAACACGAAGAACAAGAGGAGCGCATAACCGCCATGGCCGAGGAAGAAGTAAAGACTGAAGAGAAAAAGTCTCTGGAGGACCTTGGCGAGCTGACCGGTCAGGTCAGCAGCGAAGACACTCCCGTCGAGACCGCACCGGTCTATGAGCAAAAACTCGACCAGCAAGGCCGCGCCTACGCAACCGGTAAGCGCAAGGACGCGGTTGCCCGCGTCTGGCTGAAGCCCGGTGCCGGTCGTATCGAGATAAACGGCAAGGAGCATGCGCAGTATTTCGCGCGGCCCGTGCTGCAGATGATCCTCAAACAACCCATCACCGCGGCGGATCGCGCGGACCAATTTGACATCATCGCGACTGTGCGCGGTGGCGGTCTTTCGGGCCAGGCGGGCGCCGTGCGTCACGGAATTTCCAAAGCGCTGACATATTACGAGCCTGAACTTCGAGGTGTGCTCAAGAAGGGCGGATTTCTTACACGTGACGCTCGCGTGGTGGAACGCAAGAAATACGGTAAGGCCAAAGCGCGCCGCAGCTTCCAGTTCTCCAAACGGTAAGCTCCCCGGACAACGGATCGATTGTATGATCGGGCGTCTCTTGAGGGAGGCGCCCGTTTTTTTTGCAAGGACAGATAGTCAAGAGGGTCATCATGACCGCCAAGGTATTCATAGACGGCGAAGCCGGAACAACGGGTCTCCAAATCAAGACACGGCTCGAGGGGAGGGACGATATATCGCTTCTGCACCTCGATGACGCCGAACGGAAGGATACCGCTCGCCGCAAAGAGATGCTCAATGAAGCGGATCTGGCCGTGTTGTGCCTGCCTGACGATGCGGCCCGTGAGGCGGTCTCGCTTATTGAAAATCCCGGGACCCGGGTGGTTGATGCCTCGACGGCGCATCGTACCGCGCAAGGGTGGGTTTACGGTTTCCCGGAATACGAGCCCGGACATGCTGACAACATTGCCAATGCCAAGAGGGTTGCCAATCCAGGCTGCTATGCATTGAGTTCCGTGGCCATTGTCCATCCGCTTATCGCCGCGGGTGTAATAGGCGCGGACTGGCCTGCCACGATCAATGCCATTTCCGGCTATTCCGGCGGGGGAAAGAGCCTTATTGCCGAATTCGAAGACGCATCCTCACAAAGTCACACGGATGCGCCGTTCTTTACCTACGGCCACACGCTTTCCCACAAGCACATCCCTGAAATCACACAATGGAGCGGCTTGGCCCATGTCCCTGTATTTGTTCCGAGTGTGGGGCGTTTTGCGCAAGGCATGATTGTGCAACTTCCTTTGCCGCTCTGGTCCATTCCAGGCGACAAAACGCCGGGCGATGTCCATGACGCACTTGCGCAGCATTATTCGGGTCAACGCTACGTGAGCGTTGTGCCAATGGAAGAAACGGAACAGATGGTACGGCTCACGCCGGAAATTCTGAACGGAACGAATGAGCTGAGGCTCCATGTTTTTGGCAACGAAGCGTCGGGGCAGGCGGTCGTGATGGCCCTGCTGGACAATCTGGGCAAGGGCGCATCGGGCCAGGCGGTGCAGAACTTGAATCTGATGCTTGGCCTGGATGAGGGCGCCGGTCTCTAGCCCTTGCCGTTACCGCTCTTCGGGGCGTCCGCTGCCATATCCGGGGTCCGGCCCAAGACATATGACCCAGGCGCATCCTCGATCGGCTTCAGTTTGCCGTCGCCGGGATTTCGTGCCTCAATCTTCTTGCCCGATTGGTCAGCAAGCCAGTTCGCCCAGTCCGGCCACCATGAACCAGCGTGTTCCTTGGCGTTTTCCAGCCACTCATCTAGATTTCCGGCCGGGAGTTTTTTTGATGAGCGCTTCTTGGCGGTCCAGTACTGGTACTTGTTCTTCACGGGCGGGTTGATCACACCGGCGATATGCCCCGAACCTGCAAGCACAAACTTGAGCGCGCCGGAAAACAATTTCGCGCCCTCAAACACTGATGCGGCTGGCGCGATATGATCTTCCCGAGCCGCAAGTTCATAAATCGGAATATCAACCTTCTTCAGTTTGAGTGTCTCACCCCCCAAACTCATCAGCCCCTTGGCAAGATTGTTGTTGTGGTAAAATTCGCGCAGGTAGAACGCGTGATTGGCTGCTGGCATGCGCGTTGAATCCGAATTCCAATAAAGCAGATCGAATGGGAACGGATTTTTTCCGAGCAGGTAATTGTTGACGACATAAGGCCAGATGAGATCGCGCGGGCGCAGCATATTGAACACTGTGGCCATGCGCGCACCCTCCAGATAGCCGCGCTCCGACATCATTTCTTCCAGAGATTTCAGCTGGGCATCGTCGATGAATACGAGCAGATCTCCGGCCTTGGAAAAATCAACCTGGGTAGTGAGGAAGGTTGCACTTGCGATCCGGTCATCATCTTTGGCGGCCATGTAGGCAAGTGTCGCTCCCAGCAGAGTGCCACCCACGCAATAACCAAGCGCGTTGATCTTTTTCTGGTCTGTTGCGTCCTGTACCGCCGACACTGCCTCCAGTACACCCTCCAGCATGTAATCATTGAAGGTCTTGTGGGACAGCTTTTCATCAGGGTTCACCCACGACACAACAAAGACCGTGAAACCTTGCGCGACAGTCCAGGCAATGAAGGATTTCTCAGGAACAAGATCGAGAATATAGAATTTGTTGATCCATGGCGGAATGATGAGAAGCGGCGTCTTGTGAACATCTTCAGTTGCCGGCGCATACTGGATCAGCTGAAACAGGTCATTCTGGAAGACCACCTTTCCGGGCGTGATTGCCAGATTTTGACCAACTTCGAATGCCTCGTGATCGGTTTGGCGAATACGCAGCAGATCCTTCGATCTGCTCAGATCGTCGGCGAGGTGCGACATGCCCTTGACGAGATTTTCACCATTCGTCGCCAGGGTTTCACGCATAACTTCCGGGTTTGTGAATATGAAATTGGATGGAGAAAGCGCACTTGCGATCTGGTGGACGTAAAACTCAGCCCGTCGCTTGGTCGGTTCATCCAGTCCTTCCGTTTTCTCCACCATGTCTTCCGCCCAGTTGGCGGTCAGCAGATAAGCCTGTTTCCAGAAGTCGAAAAACTGCTTTTCATCCCAGTCCGCATCCTTGAACCGGTTATCCCCCCGTTCAGAGGAAACGACCGGTTCCACATCTTCCCCCATAAAGCGGCGGACAGATCGGCCCCATAAATCGGCATAGCTGCTCAACAGTTGGCCTTGAGCGTTCATAAGTTTCGCCGGATCGTTCACCCATTGCCTTGCGACCTGACCGAACACCTTTGCGGCTTCGCCCGCCCCGCTCGTTGCACTGTACGGGCCGGATTGTGAATTGCCACGGCTGGCAAAACTTTGCACAACCTTGCTGCTTTCCTCCAGCAGCCTGGCCATATTTCGCGCCAGTTCCTGCGGATTGCCAAAGGTGTAGTCGCTGTTCTTCTCAATTCCGTCGGATGTGTGATCGTTTGATCTGTTTTCGGCCATACCTGCGCCCTATGGTTTATCTAGCATTAACAGTATGCGTGGTTAGCTCTGAGAACAATTCGCGTTTTGGATTAGACGTAGTTATTGATTCGAACGCAGTTTGGAGTTTAGCTCGACGCAGCGATTGAACCTGTGACAATCAGTACGTCGCAGAGACGCGGTTTCTGTCGTACTTTGGAGCATCAAGCCTAAGACTATGCAAACATTTTGCCGATTTTCGCTAAGTTTATGCCTTCTTTTGATGGCGGCTGTAGTGGCTGGCTGCGCTGTTGAGTCGGCTTCCTATCCGAGTCTCTCCACGTCAAACAAACTCAAGGAACAGGTGCTCAGCCGCAACGAGCAAAAACAGGTTATTGAAGACCTGTCAGCGGAGCAGAAAAAGCGCCAATCGGATACTGGCGAGCAGGAACAAAAAGCTCCCTAGGTTATTTCGCCGTTCAATTCCCGATCATCGCACCTCAGCCTGTGACGTTTCTCAGAAACGTTTCGCTTGATGAAAACTGCATTTCCCGTCTTAACTCGCGCAGAGTTTGCCGATAGAGAATGCTAACTCGTCAGATTGCCGCCTTCGGGATCGAATCGTGCAGGAATTTCACAGAATAAAGCGACTTCCGCCTTACGTTTTTGAGGAAGTGAATCGCCTCAAGGCTCAGGCACGCGCACGTGGCGATGACATCATCGATTTCGGAATGGGCAATCCGGACATGCCCACGCCTCAACATATCGTCAAAAAACTCGTTGAGACTGTTTCCAAACCGCGCACCAACCGCTATTCCGCCTCGCGCGGCATCCCGGGTTTGAGGCGGGCCCAGGCGGCATATTATGAGCGCCGGTTCGGCGTAAAACTGGACCCCGAAACACAGATCGTCGCGACATTGGGTTCCAAAGAGGGTTTCGCCAATATGGCTCAGGCCATAACGGCTCCCGGCGACCTGGTCCTTGTGCCGAACCCAACCTATCCCATCCACGAATTCGGTTTCATTATTTCAGGAGGCAGCCTCCGGCACCTGCCAGTCAGCACCAATGATGAATTCCTCCGTCATGTGGACCGCGCAATGCGGCATTCCATCCCCAAGCCGATTGCGTTGGTGCTCAACTTTCCAGCGAACCCAACTGCAGAAGTAGCTGATCTTGATTTCTATTCCGAGATCGTCACCTACGCGAAGCGGAACGATCTGATCCTGCTGAGTGATATCGCCTATGCGGAGATCTATTACGATGGCAACCCGCCACCTTCGCTGCTTCAGGTACCGGGCGCGATAGATGTGTCCGTGGAATTCAGCTCACTTTCCAAGACATATGCCATGCCCGGGTGGCGCATGGGTTTTGCTGTCGGCAATGAACGCCTCATTTCAGCGCTGGCACGGGTCAAGTCCTATCTGGATTATGGCGCGTTTACACCGGTGCAAGTCGCGGCTGCGGCAGCCCTGAACGGGCCACAGGAATGCATCGACGAGATTCGTGGCATCTACCAGTCCCGTCGAAACTGTCTCGTTGGATCGCTTGAACAGTCGGAATGGCCGATCCCTGCGCCGCCGGCGACGATGTTTGCCTGGGCGCCTATCCCTGAAAAATACAAATCGATCGGCTCTCTGGAGTTCTCCAAACTCCTGCTGGAGAAGGCTCATGTGGCAGTATCCCCGGGGATCGGATTCGGTGAATATGGGGAAGGATTTGTTCGCATTGCGCTCGTCGAGAATGAACAACGCATCCGACAGGCAGCGCGAAACATCAAAAAGTTTCTGTCGGAACCTGTCGAGACGATGCACAACGTAATTCCAATTGCATCTTCGTAGAATCACTCACACTAGTTGAACTCATGGCGAACGAATTAAATCTTGGGATTGCCGGTCTCGGCACTGTCGGTATTGGTGTCCTTGAACTCGTGTCTGCACACGGACATTCATTTCCGTCCCGCACGGGTTGTGCGGTCAACGTGCAAGCGGTTTCCGCGCGTGACCGGCGCAAAAACCGCAAGGTCGATATCTCGTCCTATGAATGGTTCGATGACCCGGTGGCGCTTGCCGCTTCGGACGGTATCGATGTTTTCGTCGAACTGATCGGCGGAGAAGAAGGTGTTGCCAGGACGGCGGTCGAAACCGCACTCAAGTCTGGCAAACATGTGGTAACCGCCAACAAGGCCTTGCTCGCCAGTCATGGTGTTGCTCTTGCGAAAATAGCCGATGAAAACGGCGTGGCACTGAACTTTGAAGCAGCCGTTGCGGGCGGCATCCCTGCCATCAAGACGATCCGCGAGAGTCTGCTCGCCAATGACATCACACGCGTCTATGGCATCCTGAACGGAACCTGCAATTACATCCTGACGCGCATGCAGAAGGAGGGCCGCAATTTTGATGACGTGCTGCAGGAGGCGCAGGATGCCGGTTACGCTGAGGCTGACCCGAGCTTTGACGTTGGCGGCCATGATACAGCGCACAAACTCTCATTACTGACTACGCTTGCATTTGGTGTGGAGACGTCCTTCGACACGATTTATGTGGAAGGCATTGAATCGATTTCCCTTACCGACATCGAGGCCGCCGACGAACTCGGCTACAGGATCAAGCTTCTGGGGGTCGCGCTACGCACGAACAGCGGCATCGAGCAGCGGGTACACCCCACAATGGTGCCGAAGAACACGGCAATCGCAGAAGTGGATGGTGCAACCAATTGCGTCGCCTTCAATGGTGACTTTGCAGGTGACATCATGCTGATCGGCCCGGGCGCGGGGGCCCATCCGACCGCATCATCGGTTGTCAGCGACGTTCTCGATATCGCCAAAGGGGTAATCCTGCCGCCCTTTGCCCGGCACACAAATGACCTCGAACCTTACAAGCGCGCCCGCATGAGGGCACATGAGGGCGGGTACTACATCCGCTTGTCCGTGTATGATCGACCCGGCGCTTTTGCCGCGATAGCCGAGCGCATGGCGGAACAGGAAATTTCGCTGGAAAGCATTGTGCAGCGCCGCCCGCGATCGGCTCTTCCGGGAATTGATGCACAACTAGATGACGGCTCACCGTTGCCAGTCGTGATGATCACGCATAAGACAACCGAAGCGGCCATTCGTGCAGCCCTTGAGAAGATTGAAGACGAGGGGAACGTGAATGAGACGCCGCAGATGATACGAATTGAGAAGCTGTAAGATGCGGCCATAGCCGCCGCGTTTGCTCTGAATGGGGAGGGGGCACGCAATTGGCAGAAACAAAAGATAAGGAATCCGGTCTGAGCAGGATGCTCACTCTGGAAATCGCGCGCGTTACCGAGTCAGCTGCAGTTGCGGCGGCGAAGCTACGTGGCCGCGGCGATGAAATGGCTGCAGACCAGACCGCCGTCGATGCCATGCGCCGCGAGTTGAACAGATTGCCGATCAAGGGTCGGATCGTTATCGGCGAGGGTGAGCGCGACGAGGCGCCCATGCTGTATATCGGCGAGGAAGTCGGCCTGGGCGAAGGCCCCGAGGTTGATATCGCAGTCGATCCGCTCGAAGGCACGACCATCTGCGCGAAAGCAGAACCCAACGCGCTCGCTGTCGTTGCCTTCGCGGAGAAGGGCAGTCTCCTCCACGCACCTGACATCTATATGGACAAGATCGCTGTCGGACCTGGTTATGAGCCGGGCATTGTCGATCTCGATGCATCACCAAAAGACAACCTGATGGCACTCGCAAAGGCCAGAGGTGTGCCAATTGCGGAGATTACCGCTTGCATTCTGGATCGCCCACGACACGCCGGAATTATCGGAGCCGTCCGGGAGGCAGGTGCAGCAATCCGTCTGATCGGCGATGGCGATATCGCTGGCGTGATCCATACCGCAAATGCGGCTGAGACGGGCATCGACATCTATATGGGTATTGGTGGGGCGCCGGAGGGCGTCCTTGCAGCCGGTGCGCTACGCTGTATCGGCGGTCAAATGCAGGCGCGCCTTCATCCAATGAACGATCACCATCGTGCCCGGGTCGCCGAAATCGGGATTGAGGATATCGACCGCAAATACACGATGGAAGACCTGGCATCGGGAGACGTCTTGTTCGCCGCGACCGGCGTGACATCTGGATCAATGCTGCGCGGCGTGCAGTTCAAATCTGGCGGTGTTGAAACCGAGACGGTCGTGATGCGGGCTAAAACCAAAACCGTCCGCTGGATCAGGACAGAACACGGATCGGCCAAGTGACTGCTGTATCGTAGTCACCGAGCCGAATCAGCCTATGAAAAGGGCGGAGGATGACGCCCGATGGCAGCGCCTGGCGCAAAACTACGAGATGACGATGATCGACAACCTGCATCATTTTTGCTGGTTGAGCGCTCAGCACGCGGTCTGCGCTGGATAGAGCGTTTGCAGCCCGAACGCGAAAACCTGGCACTGGCAATCTCCCAGGGAAGCGACATACCTGACATCGTTGCGCGCATACTGGCCGCCCGAGGGGCGTTGCCTGAAACCATTCATGAATTTCTCAGCCCGACACTCAAGGCGCTGATGCCGGATCCGTCCTCTTTCCAGGACATGGACAAGGCCGCAGAACGCTTCGCCAAAGCCGTCCGTGAAAAAGAACCAATTGCAGTATTCGGCGACTATGACGTTGACGGTGCAGCAAGCGTGGCCCTGATCCGGAGATTTCTGCGCACCCATGGCCATGACGCCCAGTTCTATATCCCTGACCGGATGCTTGAAGGATACGGACCGAATATCATCGCGTTCGAACAGCTGGTTGGTGATGGTGCGACGCTTCTCATTACTGTCGATTGCGGAACGGTAGCCCACAAGCCGATCGCCCGGGCACGCGACCTTGGGGCGGATGCCATCGTTCTTGACCATCATCAGGCCGATGAGCAGTTGCCCGATGCACTGGCGATCGTCAATCCGAACCGGCTTGATGATATTTCCGGACAGGGGCATCTGGCCGCCGCAGGGGTCACATATATGTTTCTTGTTGCGGTCGCCCGCGAGCTGCGGAACACGAACTGGTATGGCGATGAAAACCCACCACCGGACCTGATGCAGTGGCTCGATCTCGTCGCGCTTGCAACCGTTTGCGACGTGGTACCGCTCAAGGGCCTCAACAGAGCGCTCGTTTGCAGGGGACTGGAGGTCATGCACCGTCGACAGAATACGGGCCTGCGGTCCCTGGCCGACACCGTCGGGCTGACAGCGGCGCCGACATCCTACCATTTGGGATATGTCCTTGGACCCCGGCTTAATGCTGGCGGGCGGATAGGCAGGGCCGATCTGGCAGCGCGATTGCTCTCAAGCGATGACGAACCCGCAGCACTGGAAATCGCGGCGACACTCGATCGGTTGAACGCCGAACGGCGGGCAATGCAGGATACTCTTGAAGAAGAGGCCGTGGCGCAGGCAGACGCTTATCTTCTGGAACACCCCGAAACGGCAATCGCCTTCGCGCATGGAGAAGGTTGGCACAAGGGCGTGGTTGGGCTTGTCGCCTCCCGCCTCGTGGAGCAATTCGGCCGGCCCGCCCTTGCTGTCGCATGGGAGGAGGGTGGAAAGGGGTCAGGCTCGGCGCGTTCAATTTCAGGCGCCAATATTGGTGTGGCTGTTCGCAATGCCGTAGAGGCCGGACATCTTGAACGTGGCGGCGGTCATGAAATGGCTGCGGGGTTTTCCCTTAAACGTAAAAACGCCGATGCCTTCTTCCAATTCATGGCGAACGAACTTTCATCCCAGGTTTCGACCGCGCGCGCGGAAGAGAATTTGAAGATCGATGGCGCCTTGATGGCCTCAGGCGCTACACGAGAGTTTATGGAGGTTTTGGACAGAGCTGGCCCATTCGGCGCCGGCAACCCTCAGCCGCGCTTTGCATTTCCTGCCCACCGATGCAGGTATGCGAAGGTCGTTGGCGGGAAACATGTGCGATGTACGCTGAGCGCAAGTGACGGCGGGCGGGTAAGCGCCATCGCCTTCAATGCGGCCGAGACGGCCGTTGGCGAATTCCTTTTGAAGTCAGATGGCATGCCGCTTCATGTCGTCGGCCGCCTGCGCCGGAACGAGTGGGGTGGTCAGGAAAAGATTGAGCTCAATATCGAAGACGTAGCCGACCCCCGAACCGCGCGCGGATAGGCCTGAGTCTCAGTCTTGCAACCGCTCCAAATCCAATTTATATGAGCGCGTGGTCACGCTCCCTTCGTCTATCGGTTAGGACGCCAGGTTTTCAACCTGGAAAGAGGGGTTCGATTCCCCTAGGGAGTGCCACATTCATCTGCGCCAAATCCGGCGGAATCATCTGAACAGATGGAGATGTCCGGCACCTACCAGTGCCCGATGTTTTCCATGGAGGCCCAAGGCTCCTGCTTGGGCAGCGCATCACCCTCCTGCAACAGTTCAACAGAGATATTGTCGGGTGAGCGAACGAAGGCCATCCGGCCATCGCGCGGTGGGCGATTTATCGTAACCCCGGCCTTCATCAACTTCTCGCAATGCGCATAGATATCTTTGACGCGGTAGGCGAGGTGGCCAAAGTTACGACCTTCGCCATATTCCTCCGGATCCCAATTGTAAGTCAGCTCAACCTGAGCATCCTCATCACCCGGCGCCGCAAGGAAGATAAGCGTGAAACGGCCCGCTTCGTCTTCGCGCCGCCGCAACTCAACCAGGCCCAAGGCGTTGCAATAGAACTCCAGGGATTTTTCAACGTCGCTCACGCGAACCATCGTATGCAGATACTTCATGCCGCAGTCCCAATCTTGTGTTGATGTTTTTAACCCGTGAATGCCACGATATTTAAACCGAGTTGTCCTGTGGCCGCAATGAATACAGCCGTTTTGGCTCTCAGCAGCGCTTGCTCCCGCGCAGTTTGAGCAACCTGAGAATTGGGATTTTCATGCGAATCACCGTCGACTCCGACGTACCGGTCTCCATTTTTGCGCGCGGCCACCTCTGAGCTCTGGTGATTCGTTGATGAGTTGGGGAAAAGTCCCCTCAATCCGTGTCCATTTTGCAACAGCATTAACACGCTTATTCATAAAATAGACCTGCTCCAAACAAGGGGTGCGATTCCACGCAAGTCTGTTTCTTCGGGAAAATCATATGGTTCTGGACGACGGGTGCGAGATTGAATTCATTTGCGCAGGAGGTGCGGCTTTTCGCGTAGCAATTTAGTACTGGCCTCGTCCGGCTTCAGTGGTATTTTTGGGATTGAAGGCTGTGTCCAGCGCAAGAAGGCCAATAAGCAAGTTGGGCACTTGAGATGAGGTAGCGGGGGTGTTGCGGCATGGGGGCCAAAGGCTCACCATTTAGCGGAGATGTTTCGCCGATCGATGAGGCGACTTTAGACGCTTCCGCTGATGTTATAGAAGTAGCTGGCGCCATTAAGTGGTTTGACGCGGCGAAGGGCTACGGATTCATTGTACCTGACGATGGGATGCCAGACGTGCTGCTGCACGTTACGGTTTTGCGCCGTGACGGTCACCAGACGGCGTATGAGGGCGCGCGCGTTGTTTGCCAGGTATTACGACAACCACGTGGACTTCAGGCATTTCGAATCCTCGAAATGGATGAAAGCACAGCTATTCATCCTTCCCAGCTACCTCAACGCACGCATGTCCAGGTTGTGCCTGAAAGCGAGTTTGAATCCGCAGAGGTTAAGTGGTTCAATAAAATCCGCGGCTATGGATTTTTAACGCGTGGAGAAGACACCGCTGACATCTTTGTCCATATGGAAACCTTGCGCCGGTTCGGCTTTGCTGAATTGCGTCCCGGCCAGCAGGTACTCGTGCGATTTGGTAACGGCCCCAAAGGGCTTATGGCGGCGGAACTCAAGCCTGACACCTCGACAACGTTACCCGAAGGCGACAACTAGCTCTCAGCGCCAAGTGACTTGGCCAGCCAGCAGTTTCGGCCGCGCAAACGCCGCCGGACTCAGGGTATTTGGTTGGTTTTTCGCTGCCCTTCTGGCCGCTGTATGTCTGAACATCGGCATCGCGGAAGCTCAAGAACCGCCCAAGAAAGAACCCCTGACCGTGGAGACGTCTTCCGGTCCGCATACTTTTGAGGTCGAAGTTGCGAAAACGCGCGAACAGCAGTCGCGCGGCCTCATGTTTCGCCGGTCGCTGGGCCCGCGCGATGGCATGATTTTTCTCCATGACGAGCCGCAATACATCACCATGTGGATGCGCAATACCTACATTCCCCTCGACATGATTTTCATCTACCCCGACGGCAAGGTGCACCGCATTGAAGAATCTGCCGAACCCCTCTCGGAGCGTATTATCGAATCGGGGGAAAGGGTGACCGCCGTGCTTGAACTGGCTGGTGGCATGGCTGCAAAACTCGGTTTGAAGCCGGGCGACATGGTCCGCCATCCGCACTTCAAGGCACCAGAAGGCTGAGCCGATTTTCAACGCCGCTTGTCCGAGGCCGGTGAAACGTGTAATTCACATTTTGCGAGCACACTAATTCGCTGTTCGTCTGGCGTATGACAGCATCTCGCAGCTTAGTCGGGGCATGGCGCAGCCTGGTAGCGCACCTGCTTTGGGAGCATGTGCGTTATGCCGACACAAATCGATCTGCGGCATTGATTTATATAAGTTTTTCCGAAAATCTTCGTCATCGAAATACTGCGCTTCGGGACTATTTCGGGACGCTTGTTACTTGGGCGTACTAGGCCGTGTACTCATAAATGGGCACTAGCGGAACCGTTGAGGGGAATGGCCGCTTTACCCCCGAAAGCGGACACAAACCCACCGAGGCTGGAATGTCCGCTAAGTGC
>DEIT01000212.1 GCA_002352635.1 Hyphomicrobiaceae bacterium UBA2767
ATTAGTTCCGGGAAAAGCATCATGAGCGTTCAAAGCTCGGCGAGACGAACGGGTTTTTCCACCGGAGTGTGGATTATCATCATTGCGGGATGCATGATTTCGCTGGTTGGTTTCGGTGTACGTTCTTCTTTCGGTCAGTTTCTCGACCCGATGACGTCGGCTCAGGGCTGGAGCCGGCAGACATTCGGCCTGGCGCTCGCCATCCAGAATCTGATGTGGGGTTTGGGTGTGCCCGTAGCGGGCATGCTGGCTGACAAATATGGCGCGTGGAAAATTCTCATTGGTGGGGCAGTCGTCTATGCGTTCGGCATAATGGGGATGGCGAATGCCGATACCGGCGCATCATTCCACCTCTTCGCGGGACTGGTCACCGGTCTGGGCGTTTCCTTCACGGCATTTTCGCTGGCACTTGCCGTAATCGCGAAGGCGGTCGGTCCGGAACGCCGCTCGATGGCGCTTGGAATAGGGACAGCCGCGGGTTCGCTCGGCCAGGTTGTGTTCTCGCCATTTGCGCAAGCGCTCATCGTGGCCTATGGCTGGCATTCCGCACTTACCGTTTTAGCCGCTTCCGTGCTCGCCATCATTCCCGCGGCCCTGATGCTGCCAAAAGGTGCCGACGCTACGAACCTCGCCGGTGAACTTGATCAGACATTTTCCCAGGCGATGCGCGAGGCCTTCGCCCACAAAGGGTACATGCTGCTGACGACGGGGTTCTTTGTTTGCGGGTTTCACGTCGCCTTCATCACCGTGCACTTTCCCGCCTATGTTACCGATTTGGGCTTGAGTCCGCAGACCGGCGCCATCGCTATTTCACTTGTCGGCCTGTTCAATATATTCGGTGCCTACGCTTCGGGTATGGTGGGTCAGCGCTACAGCAAGAAAGGCAGTCTATCGGTCATCTATTTTACGCGTTCGCTTGTTATCCTTGCCCTGTTGCTCGCACCCAAGACGGCGCTGACCATCTATCTCTTTGCGATTGCGATGGGACTGTTGTGGCTTTCAACTGTTCCGTTGACCACCGGTATCGTCGGGCAGGTTTTCGGGCCGCGCTACATGGCAACGCTGTTCGGGATTGTGTTTTTCAGCCACCAGCTCGGAAGCTTCACCGGGGTTTGGCTTGGAGGATATCTCTATGACAAAACCGGATCCTATGACCCGATCTGGTGGGCAGGCGTGGCGCTAGGGCTGCTCGCAGCGCTCATTCACATTCCGATTGATGAACGGCCTTTGCCGAGACTGCTTGCGGGCACCGGAAGGCGCGCGGTGTGAGCGTTTGGGAGCTGGTTAGTCCTCAAGCTTGCGCGCTTCATCGGGCAGCATGATCGGAATGCCATCGCGGATGGGATAGGCTAGCCCCGCCTCACGCGAAATGAGCTCCTGAGCGCCCTTGTCGTATTCCAGTGTGCCCTTTGTGAGAGGACAGACGAGGATTTCCAGCAGCTTCGGATCAATGGCCGCTTTCGAACCACCCTTGGTATTATCGGTGCCCTCGTGGTTGTCGCTCATGCCGGTACTTAAAGCCCATGGACGCCGTTGGTCAATGCGCGCCTGGTGGCCTATTGCAGCGTAGAGCCGCCGCCGGCTTCGTTGCTGGCGAGTTCCATCTCGGCCAACGCGGTCAGGACTTCGGCGCGTGTCTTTAGATCTCCGGCCTCCAGAAGCGCCTGCTTTTCCTCCGGGCCGTACGGCGAGATCATCGATAGAGTGTTGACCAGGAGTTCGTTTGAAGAATTGTTGATGCCATCCCAGTCCGCGCTGAGTTTGTTGGCTTTGAGATATTTCTTGAGAACGGAAACGAGTCGATCCCGGTCAACTTCATCCTCGCCGCGGCCTTGCTCCAGGTCTCCTGCGAACGATTTCCAGTCCACAGCACACATTCGGTAGGGAGCATCCGTATTTTCCTCGTGCGAGACCGAGAATCGGCAGACACCACTCAGCGTAATCAGATAGCGCCCGTCATCGGTCTCCTGATAGGCCGTGAGCCGCCCCGCGCAGCCCGTATGACGCAGACCGATATCCTTCCCTTGCGGCGATTCATTGCCGTCGTCATCCACGCTGGGTTGAACGATACCGATCAGTCGGTCACCGGCGAGAACGTCATTTACAAGCGCCAGGTATCGCGGTTCGAAAACATTCAGCGGTAGCGTCGAGCGGGGCAAGAGGATGACTCCGCGCAACGGAAACACTTTCAGGGTGTCAGGTAGATCACTGATTTTGAGATATCGGTCCGGCACGGGGCTGGCCTGTCACTTCCTTTTACAGGTATGCGTCGTCGCGATGCCTTTGGTTATGTAAACAAGAGCGATGACAATTTCTGTCGCCCGGCGATCGTTGTCGGATCTTCGCTTCCCCAAGCTTCAAAAAACTGAAGAAGCTGTGCTCTCGCGGCGCCATCATTCCAGTCACGGCTAGCGGTTACGATTTCCAGAAGCTGATCGGCCGCGCCGGTCCGGTCACCGTCTGCATTGAGAGCGATAGCAAGATCGCAGCGCGCCTGAAAGTCGGACGGATTGCTCTCTACTCTGGCGCGCAATTCGGATACATCACCGGCTTCGTCTGCCTTGCGCGCCAAATCGAGTGCCGCCCGCACCGCATCGATTTCCGGCGCGGTCTTGCCACCTGAATCCCAGAGTTCCAGCGACTGTTCCGCGCGCTCCAGATCTCCGGTCTGAACATAACAGTTCGCTAACCCCGCAACGGCGCGCGCGTTGGTCTTCTCATCCTGGACAATTTGTCCGAACAGTTGCGCGGCAGCGCCAATGTCACCGGCTTCAAGGGTAGCCTCAGCCAGTTCAATATCAAGTTCCGCCTGCGGTTGGCCTGCGGGCTCGGCGTGACGTGCGATAAATTCCTTGATCTGCGACTCCGGAAGGGCGCCCATGAATCCGTCCACGGGCCGCCCAGCCTTAAACGCGAAGACGGCGGGAATGGATTGAACGCCCATCTGACCAGGGATCGCGGGATGCTCATCAATATTCAGCTTCACCAGCCGGACCGTGCCGCCCGCCTCTTTGACTGCTTTCTCCAGAATAGGGGTCAACTGTTTGCAGGGCCCACACCACGGGGCCCAAAAATCGACCAGCACAAGCGCATCCTGTGAGGCGTCGAGGACGTCTGCCTTGAAGTCCTGGGTAGACGTATCCTTGATCAGGCCGGGAGTTTCACTCTCCGGCGTGTTTCCTAGAATTGGTGACTCCATGACGCTCCTGCTCGTCGGTTTTCTTTGCAAGAGGAAGATGAACCTGACATTGCCCTTTTGCAACCGCCCATCGGGTCACATCCGCTTAATCGGGGTCTGCGCTGACACGCAGGACCTTCGGCACATGACCACAATCGCGAACAAAGGCCAGCAATCCGTCCCGCGAAATCGTGGTTGTTGCGGTGTTTTCAAGTGGATGAAAGTTCAGGACTTCATGCGCTATCATATCCTCATCCAGGACCACCGACACGCGCATTTCCTTGTCATTGATCAGTGAAAACGGCGTGACAGACCCAGGCAGAACTCCGAGCAGTTCCTCCAGCAACTCTGCGCGGCCGAAACTCAGCCGACCGCTGCCGATAATCTTGTGCAATGTCTTGAGATTGATGTCGGCTTCTTCAAGCGCGACCACCAGCCAGACCGTTCCCTTTTTGCACTTGAGAAACAGGTTCTTGGTGTGGGCGCCGGCGATCTCGCCGCGCAATTTCCTTGATTCCTCGACCGTAAACAGGGGCGGGTGCTCGACCGTGCTTGTCTCGATACCCAGTGCCTTGAGTTTTTCAAGCAAATGTTCACGTGTTGCGGGCATGTGTCCCATCGTTTAACGGTTTCAGCGCACGTTCCGATTTGTATAATCTGACGCACCGGAAAGACGCAATTGTGCATTTGACGCCGGCAACACGGAGCAATCGGGGCAGAATGACAAGAGCACAACTTAGCGTCTATATGTACGGATTCTATCTGATTGGCGCCATCAGCATACCGTTCGTATTTTTCCCTCATTTTGCACTTGGCCTTTTCGACATAAGCGCAGGTGATGGCATGTGGGTTCGTTTTGTTGGGATTTTTGCGGGAATAGTTGGTGCATTCAACGTATCGGCGGTTTTGACCCGAACAGAAATAATGTTTGGTTGGACTGTCCCTGCGCGCTATGTGACCGCCACTTTCATGTGCACCATGGTAGCGCTTGGTAAAGTTGGCCTGCCGCTTCTGATATTTGCAGCACTTGATGCCCTGACGGCCTCGATCACATGGATTGCAATCAAGGCCGATGCCGAAGAAAAAGCCGCGGCGTGAGCGTCAAACCGATGCGCAGTGTGGTTGCATTGGCGCGCTCATTGAGCGATAAACGGGCGCTGCCGAAAAGGCGCACTGCTTCATGCAGTCAAGCGGGCGTAGCTCAGGGGTAGAGCGCAACCTTGCCAAGGTTGAAGTCGTGAGTTCGAATCTCATCGCCCGCTCTTTTTCACCGCAAGAGGGTTAATCAAGTGCCAGCCCTCTTGTTTCTTTGCCGAGATAGCTCAGTTGGTAGAGCACGCGACTGAAAATTGCGGTGTCGGCAGTTCAAGTCTGCCTCTCGGCACCTTTTT